>JAGLSJ010000007.1 GCA_023270095.1 Minisyncoccota bacterium | reverse complement strand
CTTATTTTATGGTAGGATAATTATCCAACAAAAACAAAAGGTGATAGAAAATGAGTGAAGATAACAGTAAACCGAAAGTAAACCCGTGTTTTGCGATAAAATTAATGGTATGTCTTTCTGAGAAAAAGGAAGTTTCAGAAACAAACAAAGTTATCGAGGTAAGTACAATTGAATGGCTCACACATAAAGGTTATCTTTTGAAAAATGCTGGCACACTTTCTCTGACAACCGAAGGGATGCGGATTGCCACAGGATTAAAAGAATCAAAAGCATTCCTTTTATTTCTATTGGAACACTTTGAGAAATAAATACAAACTTAAACGAGAACAAGTAGCTTCTCGTTTCTTTTTTTGCCTAAAATCAGAAAAAAGTTATAATAAGATAATAAAAGCGATTATAATTATTAAATTGGAGTATAGAACGAAATGAAATGGAGTTTTATCGAATATGAGTATAATGAGATGCTTTAATTAAACTCTGTTATCGCTACGTTTAACACTTCAAATGATAAATTACGCTTTAAGATTTAAGCTTAAATTTTATATATGACAAATAAAAAACGATTAATTTTGATAGATGGGAACGCGTTGATGCATCGAGCATATCATGCGATTCCACCTCTGACAACAAAAAAAGGAGAACTTGTAAATGCGGTTTATGGATTTACTTCTGTTCTTTTGGGAGTTATCAAAGAGCTTGAACCTGATTGCATTATTTGTACTTTTGATGTGGAAGGTGGGACTTTTCGAGATGAGATTTATACTGAATATAAAGCGGGTAGAAAAAAACCTGATCAAGAATTCTATGATCAAATTCCAAAAATCAAAGAGGTTGTGAAAACTCTTAATATTCCGATTATCGAAAAAAAAGGTTTTGAAGCAGATGATGTGATTGGTTCGCTTGCAAGGCAAGTTGGAAAAAATGGAAAATTCGAAACGATTATTGTGACAGGAGATCTTGATACTTTGCAACTTGTTGATAAGAACACAAAAGTTTTTACTTTGCGCAAAGGAATAAAAGATACAATAATTTATGATGAAAATGGAGTGTTTGAAAGATATGGTTTTTCTCCGAGTCAAGTTATAGACTATAAGGGTTTGCGAGGTGATCCATCGGATAATATTCCTGGAGTTAAGGGCATTGGAGAAAAAGGAGCGACAGAGCTTTTGAAAAATTTTGGCTCAATTGAAAAGCTTTATCAAGCAATCGAGAAAGATAAAGTTGAAGACTTGGTTAAGCCAAAAATTAAAGAAAAATTAATTGCGGAAAAAGAAAAGGCTTTAATGAGCAAAAAATTGGCAACGATTGATTGTGAGATGGATATAAAATTTGATTTAAAGCAGTGTGTGTGGGGAGACTATAATAAAGAAGAATTAAACAATCTTTTCAGGGAATTAGAATTTTACAGTTTGATAGATAGAGTTGAAGAAGCAAATGGAAATAATCAAAATCAGAAAATAGAATCAGAAAATCAAGCAGTGAAAAAATATGTAAAATATATTATTCTAGATACTGATAAAAAAATCGATAATTTTTTGCTTGATTTGAAAAAGCAAAAAAAATTTGTTTTTCAAACAAGGAGCGACAATGAAGATATTTCTCAAAGAGATTTAACTGGTATTGTTTTCCTTTGGGAAAAAAGTCCGATATATTTTATCCCGCTTATTCTCAAGGATAACAAACCTAATCTATTTAACACTTCCGCTTTAGCTGAAAATTTATCAATTGATAAATTAAAACCAATCTTAGAAGATGAAAATTACAAAAAAATTGGATATTTCTTCAAACGAGATATTGAAAATCTTGCAAATCACAATATCGACATAAAAGGGTTGGAATTTGATATAATGATTGCTGCATATCTTCTTGATCCTGGGAAAAGAGATTATAGCAAAAATAAAATAATATTTGACTATTTGGGTCACAAAGATAATGAAGAAATTGAGGACAAAGAAAATATTCAAGATAAAATCAAAAATGCGAGTATAATTGCAAAACTTAGCCATTTTTTTGATCTTTATGAAATTATGAAAAAAAAGCTAAAAGACGAGGATATGGAAGATTTATATTATAAAATTGAAATGCCAATTACAAAAGCACTCGTCAAAATGGAAATGAATGGAATTAGCTTAGATGTGAAATTATTAAAGATTTTGTCTGATGAAATTTCAAAAAAAATTGTCAAACTTGAGAAAAAAATACACTCTCTTGCTGGCGATGAGGTTTTTAATATTAATTCATCTCAACAATTATCGCATGTTTTATTTGAAAAAATGAAATTGCCGACGGAAGGAATCAAGAAAACGAAAACAGGCTATTCAATTGCTGCGCCAGAAATGGAAAAGTTGAAAGAGGAACATATCATCATCAGTTTTATCTCAGAATATAAGGAATTAGTAAAATTGAAAAATACCTATGTTGATGCTTTGCCAAGATTAGTGAATCAAAAAACAAATAGACTCCATACAACTTTTAATCAAACAATTACAGCAACAGGAAGACTTTCGTCTTCTGATCCAAATTTGCAAAATATTCCAATTCGAACGGAAGTTGGAAGAAAAATCAGAAAAGCTTTTGTGTCAGAGCAAGGTCGAAAACTTGTTTCCGCAGATTATTCTCAGATTGAATTACGCGTCGTGGCTATGGTCGCTGATGATAAAAAAATGAAAGAAATTTTTAATAAAGGTCTAGACATTCATAGTGCTACTGCCGCGGAAGTTAATCAAATTTCGCTTGAAGAAGTAACTGCCGAAATGAGAAGATCAGCAAAAGCTTTGAACTTTGGCATTATTTACGGAATGAGCACTTTTGGATTTGCAAGATCTGCTGGGATTGAAAATGACCAAGCGAAAAAGTTTATTGAAAATTATATGGAAAAATTTTCAGGAGTTGAGAAATATATTGAAAAATCAAAAGATGATGCTCGAAAAACTGGTTATGCAGAAACAATTTGGGGTCGTAGAAGATATCTTCCTGAAATTAATTCCTCTAACGGATTGATTCGCAGTTCGGCAGAGAGAATGGCGATTAATATGCCGATTCAAGGAGCAGCCGCTGATATTATGAAAATCGCGATGCTTAAAATTGACAGTTGGATTGATGAATATAATTTGAAAAACAATAATGCAGTAAAGCCACTTCTCCAAGTTCACGATGAATTGATTTTTTCTATCAAAGAAAAAAATATTTCTGAAGCAACAAGACATATTCGTGAGATTATGGAGAATAGTCATCTTGAACTTGATGGAAAAAAAATTGATTTTCCAGTGCCAATTGTGGTTGATGTGAAAGTGGGGAATAATTGGGAGGAGATGGAGAATGTTTAAGCGTATAAGCGTTGTCTATAATAAAATAAAACTGTTATTTTTCCGAAAAGATACGATTAAAGATTTTATTGGAAACATCATCCAGAGTTGATTTAGTTTTTTTCTTTATTTTTATAATTTTTATGTGTAGGTTGGATAGCTTGACAAAAACAAATATTTGTGCTAGTTTTGAGGTAGAGAAGGAGAGAGGGTCAGCTTATGTTGACTTTGAGATTGTTCTTTTGAAAAAACAAAATAGCCGTGAATTTATCTTTTGTTTTCCAACAATTTGATTATTCTTTTGGGTGAATTTTTGTAATTATCTTTTATAAGATTATAGTGTTATCCTGAGCTTGTCGAAGGATTTCGTGAGAAGATTTTTTAAAATGAAAAAAGATAGTTAAAAAAATTCATCCAAACAAAAGGAGGTGGATGAAGAATCTATGGTAAGCAAAAAAATATTTTTAAGGAGTGATATCAGATGTCAGGAAATGCAAATGTAGATATAAATACTAGCAAGAATGGATATGCAAAGTATATTGTAATTGCAATAATGCTTTCATTGATCATAATTGCAGCAACGACATTAGTGGGAATTGCTAGTGATGCAAGAGATGAGTCAGAAGATCAGCTAGCTGAAGATTTGGAATTGAGTCCAGAATTGACCGTTAGTCCAGAAGAAACTGGAACAGAAGTTGTAAGTCCAGAAGAAACTGGCTCGGTAGAAGTTGTGAATATGGTTAATTATGGGATGACAACTGGAGTACTTGAAGTTCCGATCATAGATGCTCGTTTATCAAATGTAAATTTTGATTCTGAATTAGATGGGGTGCTTAGAGGAACTGCAGATGTTCTTCTTGAGCCAGGGCCTTATAGATTGGGTCTATTTCCTAATTCGCCAGGAGTATTGAGCATAGGAATGATGAATGTAGACAATAACAAAAAAGGCTACATAAATATAGATACAAGCAAGGTGTCTTATGTTCAGAACAATTATCCAGATGAAATAATGGGTTTATATATAAGGGAATAACCAACCCTTATTTTTTTTAATTAAAATTTAACCTTTAAAAACGATATATCTAATTAGCACGGAATTAAATCTTAAAAGAATTCCTTGTCCCTTGGTCTAATTTATTATACAAGAAGACATCCTGTCTGCTTACAGTGGAAAGATTTATTTAACTTTAAAATAATGTACAAATTCCCACATTGCAGATACCTGATTTGCAATCTGGTCCTTCTTGACAAACTTTATGCCAGCTATTTGGTGCTATTTTTATTCTAACTTGTCCAGTAGTTGAATGAGCAAGATTACTATCAAATATAACAATAAACGGAAGACAGTCAAAAATTTCGTTTGTAGAATTATTTACAAAATTGACATCTACCGAAGTCCATGTATCTGATTTATTAGTTATAGCTGGGTTTGCCATTTCTGGAACAACATGCATAACACTTTGAGGATTAGAATTATTGTCATCCACACAAGAATCGATATAATAATAATAGCGATATGGTGAAATAAAATAATTAAGAGGGTCTTTTAATGAACTTTTAAGATTTAGAGAATCGAAAACGGTTATAGTAGTTGCTGGTAAAACTTCACTAGAATTGTTTGTTTTTATATCTGTAAACAAAATCTTTGGATCATCATTAATTGTGCCTGTTAAATCCAATCTTATACAAGCAGGATGAGTTTGAGTGTTGGTTGCGCTTGCGGAATTGTCATTATTGGAAGGAGCAGAACAAAAATCTTGGCAAGAAGCATAGGTTCCTTTTTCGTATGTATAACCATTCAAACAATGACACTCCTTATCGTTGGGGCTTGTCGTAAAGTTTGGATCTAGACAGACATTTTTTGGAGCGGCTTCGCAGAGTTCTGGAGAGGCTTCGCATGCGGTGTCGCAAGCAGCTGCATCAGCAGCAGCAGGCGTTGCGCCATTAACACAGGTACAAACACCTGCATCATAAGAACCACAACTGCCTAAGTCTGTTGTAGGTGTGACAGCAAAATTACTGCCTGGTTTTTTTAAATACAGAACATCTGGATTAATTGTTTTGAGAATGACGAAAGAAAGTAGAGCCAGAAGTAAACCAACAACTGCATTCCCTGCGATGCTTTTGGCGTCAGTGACTGAAGCTGCATTTCCGGCTGCGGTGATATATCTCATACCAGCTACAATCAACATCATTACTGCCACAATTCCAACAACACTCAACATAAAATTATAAAGACCGACCAAATATGTTGACAAATTAATTCCCGTTGTTGGAATTCCCGGAATTTTCACTAGCGGATCCCAATTCGCAGCACCAACAACACTTACAAAAGCAAATAATCCTACTGAGAGAAATATTCCGATTAAATAATTTTTTGTTTTCATATTTTTAAAAATTATGGTTTATTGAAATTTATTAAGAAATTTTATTTTTATATAAATTGAATAATAAGTACCTCTCTTGGAATTCATACTTTAGTCTGTAAACACGCATTACAGGTTAAAACCTGAACCCCAGTTACTGTTCAGAATGATTATTAGCTATAAAAACCTCTTTTATTTATTTTAAACAAACTTATTCTCATTATATACTAATTTACAGCAACAATAAACCAAAATAAATTATGTAGAAAATAAAATTATAATCTTCAGATTATTATACGGATCCAATATATTTTTTAGTAGTTGCTTTATTGACTTTTCCAGTACTTTTAAAATCAACAATGAATTTTCCCAAATCTGCTTTTGCTTTTTTCTTCTCTTTATAGTAGTCAGAAATATTCCAAAGAACCATTAATGTTGTAAATGGTACTACATCAATACCTGGTAGAAAATCAAATCCAGTTAAAATAATTGTTTTATAGAATCTTTTCCAGAACCATTTTTTATGCCCTCCTCCTAAAAGAACGGTCCAAAAATATATATTTATCAGTGCTATGCCAAAATTTATAAACCAAAGAACACCCTCAATTGCTATTACCACAGGAATCGCTACAATTGTAGCAAAAAATGCTAGAAGCTCTATCTCTCCAATATCAATTATATCTTTTGTAATAGCGAGAAATAGACTTAATACTATTACAAGAAATGCCATTATCCCGCCATCATCTGCGGCTTTCGCCATTTTTGTTGCAATAGTATAAGCAGCTTGTTCTGCGTGTTTTCCTGCCAGTTTAATTATAAATCTTGCTTTTCTGTCTTGAATATTTTTTAATGCCTCTCCAGCTTCCTTTTCAGACCTTTCTTGCGCCTTAGTTCTCATTTCTTTTATTCGCGTAGCACTCTGTGATTCATTTTTAATTCTGTTTATTTTATTTTTTTTTTCAATTCTCTGATTCTGAGGCAATAAATTTAATCTTGATGGGGAATCAAGTCGTGGAATTCCAGATTTTTTAGATTCAAGTTTGTTTAAATTTTGATGATCTTTTATATTTTCAGAGTTTTTAACTTCTTTCATCTTTTCTTCTGCGCCTTTTTTTATTTTTTCAATTAATTTTTTCTTTAATATATTGTTTGGATCTTTAGATTGAGTCGAATCAGATTTCGTTTTTGGATTTGAAATGTTGTTATCAAAAGAAGAAGAATTTTTATTCTCCTTTTTGTTTGCTCGATTATTATTAGAAGAAACACTCATATTGTTCTTTTGCTTTTATATAATATGAATCAGAAGTGGTTTATTAGTTAATACAACTTTACTTTAAGCATTAGATAAATTAAAAAAATATAAATTTTAATTTATGCCATTTCTGAAAGTTCTTTTTTTGCCTTTTCAATTTCCAGAAGTTGTTCTGGGTCGGAAGTGATGATTTGATCTTCAGAATAGGAAGCTACAATTTTGATTGCTGCTCTTTTTGAACCAGCGAAGAAAATTCCTTCTCCGATGTTGCTTTCCAAAAGTAAAAACTTTTCTTCATCGGTGAGATAGAACGTGTCTACGACAACCTTGATTGCGGCTGGTGATTGTTTCAGAAGAAGTTGCATTGATGAGTTCGTCACAATTGGTTTCCCGTATCTAGAACTCATAAAATCAGTAACATCCTGGGTGATTGTTGTCAGTCCGAGATAATATTTTCTACATCTTTTTGCAATACCGAAAAGAAACGATGCTGCGTCTTCGTGTTTCATCATAATCCAGGCTTCATCAACAACCATCACCCTCTTCTTTGTTTTTGACCTAATCAGCGTCCAAATATAGTGTAGAACCAAATACATTGCTACCGGCCTGAGCTCTTCTTCCATATCTCTAATATTGAACACTACCATTCCAGATTCAACATCAATATTTGTTTTGTGATTTAAAAATCCTGCGAAAGTTCCTTCTGTATATTTTTTAATTCTCGTTGAAAGACTTTCTGCTCCATTCATGTTTTCTAAAACCATTTGCAAGTCTGACATTGTTGGAGGTTCAAGAGTTGAAAAATCGGCATCTGCTGTGATATCTTTAATAGCATAAGTTTCGGCGATGGCTCGATCCAAAACTGAATCTTCTTCAGCAGTAATTGTACCAAGCATAACTCGAATAAGTCCTGCAACATCAGATATGGCTTTTCGAAGAACATCTGCTGGAGTTTCGTCTCCAATGGCGGTTGGTAAATCAAATGGGTTAATATGATTTCTGGAAGACAGGGAAATTTTCATAAATGTTCCTCCGACTGTATCACAAAGATGTTTATATTCATCTTCTGGATCAATTACAATTACATCAGATTCCATCATTAAACTTCTCAAAATTTCAAGCTTGACCGCATAACTTTTTCCCGCACCTGATTTGGCGAAAATGACCATATTCGCATTTTCCATAGAAAATCTGTCAAATAGAATTAAACTATTATTATGTCGATTGATTCCATATAAAATTCCTTGGTTGGAGGTTAGATCACTAGAAACAAAAGGAAAGGCAGTTGAGAGTGGGGAAGTATTCATATTATTTCCAATCATTAATTTGTCATTTCCGAGAGGAAGAGTAGAATTAAACCCTTCTTCCATCTGCATAATAGCTGATTTCATATAGATTAATTTTGCTTCCAGAACAGATTCTATACTTGTTTCAATTCTTTCTAATTCCTCTTTTGTATCTCCATAAATTGTTACATAGAGTCCAAATTGGAAAAAATGCTCAACACCTTGTTGAAGGTCATCTCTCAAACCTTCAGCGTCTTGATAGGCAGTCTCAAGCATTGGATTTCTGATCATTCCTTTTTCTTCTTCAATAGACATTTGAGATTGAAGCTGAGTTACGAGTTTCAATAAACTTTTCAAAACATCAGCTGATTTTTGTGGATGAACAAACATTGCAATATCAAAAGTCGTATCAAGATTAATAATTGGAGAGAACCAATTTGTTTGCAGAAATCGGGGATATGCATAAACAAAAAAAGTAGTAGCTAATTTTTTATTAATCATTACATGGTCACTTTCAATTTTGAAAGCTGATGGAGCAATAATATCTTTTACAGTTGCCATTCCTTTTTGGTACATTTTTTCAGAATCCAAAAGAGCAGATTTATCAGCTGGAGTTTGAGTTTTTTTCTTTTTAGCTATTTTATTTTTTTGCATATATAATTTTTATTTATTATTTTAAATTACGAAATAGTAATATGTCATTCCCGTGAATAAGAGAGTCTATGATTTATTTCTTTTAATTATATTAAACCTAAGTTATAATATTTCGCAGTCTATTCTGGATACCTAGTTAGGTTGAGGACGACAACTAATAATATAGTTAATAAGAAAAGTATGTAATGCTGTGAAATCTTATAAAATAAGTTTATTACATTGCCAAATCAAGATCGTTAATATCTGCCAAGGCTTTCTTCTCGGAGCTTTCTGGATTATACAAATTATAATAAAGCTCAATTAGTTCTTGTGTATTCAACATTGTCATTTTTAGTCCTGATCCACCCAAATTTCCCACAACATGATCAACTCTTTGAAAGAGCTGATCTTTGTATTTTTCAAAAGTGGCTCTGTTAGAAATCAGTTTTTGAGCACTTACCGACCCTTTTAAAGCCTTTATGGTACCTCCCTTTGACTCTGCAACTGAAAAAGGAACAACTACATAAAATGTCTTGTTGACGATATTTGCCATCTTTACTAAGCCCTGAATATATTCAATATAACTTGCTGTTTGCATGCGCAGGAGTTCATTCATTTGCCTTTTTTCATTATCTTTAAGAACTTGCAAATAATTATCAAGATTTAAAGTTCG
Organism: Minisyncoccota bacterium; assembly: GCA_023270095.1. Taxonomy (GTDB): domain Bacteria; phylum Patescibacteriota; class Minisyncoccia; order JAHIHE01; family JAGLIN01; genus JAGLLA01. Next base: position 6,956 of record JAGLSJ010000007.1, on the reverse strand, counting down.
AGAATTCACTACAATTTGAATTGAAAAATCAAGAGAATTCAAAAAACTTTGAAAATGATAAATTGTTGCGTCTTGTTCATCAATTGATTTTAAAGCAAAATTAATTGATGAAACCATAAGAACAGCTCTCATGCTTCCATTTTTCATAATAACAACGCTATCTTTTATTTCAGCGATTTCAAGATAGTTTTGTGTACTTAGCCCTTTTTTCTTTTGTTTTTCTGGAGTAGACATAATATTTATATTGTTAAATAGTTATATTGCTATATTGTTAATTTTTCGTTCGTAAATTTTATGAGATTATTTAATCTTTTTAAAAAATATAAAATAAAGAAGATTTTTTCTATAATTCAACAATTTACTTAAATATTCTCATCTGGTCTTGTTTTTGCTTCAAAAGGAGTGTCTATAGATGTGCTCGTATCAAGTAGCCATGCCAATTCTCTAATGCTTCTCTTGGAGATTTTTTTCTCTTCAAAATTGTCGTTAGATACTTTTTTTTGAGTCATTTTGTACATCATCAGGTTCGGTTCTCTCCTCCAAATATAAAGATGAGAAGTAGTATAAAAATTTATCATATTTGTTATTAGGCGTGAGACCGTCATTCCTTTTGGCTTCCAAAAAGCAAAAGCCAAGGTGATTGGAATGACCAAAATTGTAATGATTGCAAAAAATGCCATATTAAAAAAAGTAAAAGAAATCAGCAGAACTCCGAATCCCATAATCAGAAAAAGAACTTGCTTACCCGTGAACGGACCAACAATCTTATCTTCAACATTTAAAAATTGAGGAACACTATATTGCATAAGTTAGTATTAAATAATTAATATTAAGCATCAGCTAGATTTATGAATCGTAGTTTGTCTTAAGTAATTCACAGATTTCTCGTCGCGAGAGTTTATGCTGAATTGATTTCAGTGCTCTGTCGAAATGACAAATAAAAAAACTTATTCAATTCTTGAAAAATCAATTTTCTTTGTCTTTGTAGAATAGGGTAGAAGTATTTTCTCATCAACAGATTTTAAAATCAAATTTAACTGTCTTCTCTCTTCTCCGTTCATACTTTTAGTATTTTTGTCGTGGTAGACATATTGAACTCTTTCGATATTTGAGTGATTATAATACCCCATTTTTTCTTTGTAATCTTCTAGCCAATATTTGATTAAAGGTTTCATTGGTTCGGGTTTGGTTTTGATGGTGATTGATTCTTGAGAGCCAATTTGTTGATTTCCAACAACTGGGAATTCTTTTGATAACTCATCAATAGATTTTGAAATAATTGTATCTGCCATTCTCTCAGCTTCTGCTTGCTTTTCTTCTTCTTTCATTTTGTCCATCTCTTCTTCTCTTTTCAAAAGCTGTTCTCCCAATTTTTTCGGCTTTCCTTTCGGAATTTCTCCGCCCAACCTCAAAATTTCATCCTCAATCCCAGGGAAATAACTGGCGATTGGGAAGAGCATTTCTCGTAAAATAATTAATGCAATATCTTGAGATTTAGATTTATCATATTCCAAATCAGTTTGAATAACGTTTGAAATATCTTCAATTTTTATATCTTTAAGAATTGTTAATCCTATAATATTTTTTAGAACACTAAGCTTATTGTCATCTTCTTTTATATATTCATTAATTATTTTTCCAATCGCATCACTTGTATAATCTTCGAACATTGAATCTCGAACAAAGCTAGGAACCATTTTTAATTTCTCTTTTGTTTTTTTATTCATTTTGAAAAATTTAATTAGATGTTATCTGTTTTCTAAGGTCTTTTACAGTTTCTTTAATTTCTTGATCGCTAATATCAGTATAATTTTCGACTCCTTTGATCCGATTTTGTTTGTCTATTAGTAGCTGCTTCATTTTTCCAACTGCTTCATCCTCACCTGCTTTTAAAAGATTTTTAAATTGATTGTGCGTCGCAACCTCACTTAGACGACTTAAATCTTTTTCTCCGCTTATTCCTGAGAGGCTTCCTATAGAAAGACCCTTTGTTAGACTTAAGACTGAGTCTCTGTCTTTACTATCAAAATTTCCACTCTTTTCTGCTAGAGTAATAACTTCATCAAGTTTTCCGTCTATTTTTAATTTAGCTTTCATTAAACTTGTATCTCCAGTTATCCGAACATTTTTACCTAAGCTCTTTGCTAAAGAATCTTGTTCATCTTTCGCCAATCTCCTTACGTTATTTTTTTGTCCTTCTTTTGTTTGTCCTTGTATAAATGCCCTTGATTCCATTTCTCCTCCTAATCCTTGTATCTTATGAACATCTCCTTCCTTCTCTCTTTCTGCCACTTTTTCTCTCATTATTTGCTCTTTAACTATTTCCTGTTGTTTATTTTTATCATTACCAGCAGATTTAAACGCATCCTTAAGATCCTTTGCCATATTTTCATCAGTCGGAGCTTTTATTCGTTCCTGAGATGCCTTAGAAGTTAGAGAAAATTGTAAATTTTTATTTGAAAGATCTTTAATATCCTTTTCAGAAAGATGAGATCTTGTACTTGCAAAATGCTCATCATATTTCTGAATTCCTTGTGCATTCTTATTACCAAGCTTTCCCTGTGCCGCTGCCGCTTTTAATCCAATAGCTTTATCTATATTATCTCCTTTCATTGCTAAGTCAACATCTATAGTGCCGAGGTCTCCTCCATATTTATTCAATCTGTTATCAATTTTTTCCTGTTTTCCTTTTTGTTGATTAGCCTTGTCTTGTAAAGCTAATCCTTTTCCAATCAAAGGAATTTTTGAAAGTTTTTCTTGTTTATAAACTCTTGCTTTATCAATCGTATTTGCAATTCGTGGATTTCTAGCAGTCACAGCTCCACCAGCTTGTTTCGCTTTTCCAACTCCCCATTTTCCAATACCATATGATCCCATTGAAATATTTCCAAGACCGCCTCTGCCACCGACAAGAGATCCAGCTCCTGCTGCTCCTGACTTAGTGGCAAATGCTGGGGCCATTAATAAAATTGCAAGCGGAACTACGGCTGGAATGATGAGCAGAGCTATTTTATCAAACCAACCAAACTCAGGAGAAACAGGAATATACGTAGTACCAACTAACTCGTTTGCCATTGTTGTTGAAAGATAAACGAAAAAAATGAAGACTGGACCAAAAATTGCCCATTTTGTAATTTCTTGCCACCATTGAGAGGAATATTTTGACAAACCTGGAAAAGCAATTCCCAAAAAAGCAACTGGTGAAAAGACAATTAGAACTGCAAAATATGTCAAACGAATTAGCAAGAAACATGCAAGCATAAGATAGACAAAGACCAGACAAACAGAAAATATAATAGCAAATATGACATTTACAATCATAGAGGTGTCCACAGCGCCAACATCTTCAAGGAGAGTGAAGCCTAATTTAAACCCATTAGGAATAGTACTTAGTGATTGAGATACCGCAGAAAATCCTCCTGGCATCCAAGCACTAATTTCAATCATAAAAAATTGACTAATATCAATAATCAAATGAGCAAAAACCATACTGAAGTTAATTAAAAATAGAGAAATGATGATTTTTGGCAAAATTGCTTTGATGTTTATTGACTTGCTTCTGAGCATTGTACCAAAAGCAACAATGAGAAGAAAAAACATGAAAAACATATTGCAGATATCCCTTACAACTGTCCAACCAATTAAAATTGAATTTGAAGTTAAAACTCCGGGAATATTAGGAATAACTGTCGTGTCTCCGACATAAATCTTAGGGTCAAGAAAAACATCAACAAGCCAAGCAGCGATTTCAACGAAGATTCCTATGATTCCAAGAAGAATAAGTCCTATTCCATAAATTAAAAATTGAAAAAGATCCACAACAATTTGACCCATAGAAGGCACATCTAGTCCTAATGTTTTTAAAAGAGAAAGGGCAGTAGCAACACCAGCCTGCGCATGAGCTTGCGCTTGTGGAACACTAACACCAACCAAAATAACAAGAAATAAAAGAGCAAATTTTTGAAAAGTTTTTGTTTTTTCGTTCATATTTTTTATAAAAATAATGATAACAATTAAATTTATTTATTGAGTATAAAATAAAAATAATTTAATTTATTATATCATAAAACGCAAACAAAGCACAATTTTTTTGAATATGTTAGATGATTCGTTAATAAAAACTTTGTCATTCTGAATTTAATTCAGAATCTTTGTTAAATTAGATTTTAATTTATACTATTTACACAATACTTTTTTATTATAGAATAAATACAGTTATATTTCCTATAACAATATAGTTATTGTATTTTTAGTATATCTTAGTTGGTGATTTATAGGTTTGTTTGAGTGCAGGAGATAATAGATTCTGAAATAAATTCAGAATGACAAGTTGTATATTCTATAATTACGAACTGATTTTGTTTATTAAGAGAAAACCAAGGATGACTAATCTCATTAGTGGATTTATTAAAAAATTAAACAAAAAAAATAGGGAAGGTATAATTCTTCCCCGAGAAACCCGTTATTCCCAAGTTTCTATACGTAGATCTTCAATTTCTATGTAGCCACCTTTTTTAAGATAGACTATAAGAATAAAAGATCCTTCTGCATCATCAGGGCAGTATACTGACTGATGAAACTTTTTTTGCGTTGTTTCCGACGAAGGACTGGGATATTCGGTAAATTTATCGGGAACAACAATATTATCAGTATCATCTTTATCGTAATGTTTGACAAAGACGACTTTTGTTTTATATCCATTTCCTCCTATAATAGAAAAAGATATATTTTTCCAATCAAAATTTTCCAGCTTCCAAGATGCAAAATGAATTTCTGTATCTTTTGGCACAGGACCGATTTTATGATTTCCAGTCCCTGCTGGAGAAATAATATATTGATTGGTTTCCGTAGGATGCAGATATTCAATTTCCGCTTCCGACTCTTCTCCCCAAAAATGGCTATATACTAGCAATGAAAAAAATAAAATCATTGCTATTGATATAGCAATCACCGCTCCATAAACAGAAAATTTAACTATATTGCTTCCGGTGATTTTTATTTTTGGAGTTGTTGAAGTTGTTTCTAAAACTTCTGGCTTTTCTAAATTTCTATATATTTGGATTATACTAGCAATAATTATTACCAGTATTGTTATCCAAAAAGGAAATTTAAAAACAGACTGCATTATTAACATTGCTATAGCCACTAAAATTATTAGTGGTAAAACTTTGTCCTTGTCCATTTCTATTACCTCGCATATTCTTCAAAAACCTTTTCTAAATCAGACATTGTTTGATTTGGAATATTAATTTTCCTTTGAAGATTTTTAAGTATACCTTTTGCAACTTCGACATCGGCAACTTTATTTGCAAGAGTTTTCTCTCCGCTCATTAAAGAACCTTTCAAGGTATCGCTAAAATCATTAAATGGAACAAACATTGTAGTTGCCTGTCCTTTCGCGATTTCCTCTGATGTTAACATTGCCTGAATATCGAGACCAGTTGCCCGAATAGCAACTCTTTTTATTGTAAGACCGATAGCTTCTGCTGATGCATTAATAATTGCAGCAACCTTCTTAACTCGTTCTGTCTCCATGTCATCTAACGATTCTTTAAATTGTGCCGGAAGATTAACCTCTGTTATTATTACTTTAAACTTATCAAGGAATAAGCTTTTTACCACAGAAATTTCTGTATCTTCAACAGCCTCATTCACCTCATCTTGAAATAAACTTTTTTCCCAATAACATTGCTGCCACGTTTTATCGCCAGCTACATCTAATGTTATGGAAATAATTTCATTTTTTAACATTTCCCCAATTTTCTCTGTTAATTTCTCTGCTAAATTTTTTGAAAAATCAACAGTTTTTTCTCCTAAAAGTGAACCGGCGAATTCTAATGTTTTAAGCAGCCTTTCTCCTATCGGATAGGAAAAATATATTGCAGAATCTATGCTTATTTCCAATGATCTTACAAAATCTTCTCCTTCTTCATCGAGAGCAGCTTCTCCATTATGCCTTGCTTGTATTATAGCTTCTCCTGGTCTAGTTGATACTTTGTTTTCAGGGTAGTCTATATGTTGAGGTCCTTTGGGAAATATTACAAGATATGCAAAGGGCTTTAACGGAAATTTCCAACCAGAATCTACAAATTTATCTGCTTTATCCATAAGCACGGAAACAGCCATTTGATACGGCAAAACCCTAGTAAATATCCATGCAACATAAAGAACTAATATAAATAATACCATACCAATTGTTTCTAATAACATTTTCTTTCACTCCTGTGTTTGTTTTAGTTTAACCTTAATCTTAACCTAATATATATAAACCATCAAAAACTCCTTCCGCATTTTTATGCTTCGTAAATTTTTTTTGGCTATTTATCAACGAGCAGTACTTTGCCGAAATTATCGACAAGTCTGTCTGTTTTGTTTGCGCAAAACCGACAGATTCTAACAGTGGTAAATAAAGTTTTGTGAATTAAGCAATAATTTGTAATTTTTTGCTTAATCTTCAATAAATTTTAGGTACTATTTCCCATCATTAGAACTCTACATTGTACATAAAAAAACAGAACTTGTCAAGACCTGTTTAAAATACTTTTTGTATAGACGCAGCAGTGCTGAGTTCTACTGTAGTATAAATTTCTAAATAATTTTTATTAATTTTCCCCATTGTTCAGTGTTCAATTCTTGCGCGCGAGCTGTTAAATTAATTTCTGCCTGATTAAGAAATTTTTCTGCTTCCTTTTTATCAATTTGCAAACCCGCTGAAAGATTGTTCAATAATTTTTTTCGTTTTGATGAAAAGCCAATTTTCATAATTCGAAATAACTTTTGATAATATTCATCAGAAAATTCTCGCTTAATATTTTTTATTCTCAAAATTGCCGAATCAACTTTTGGCGCGGGATAGAAAGAAGTATTTTTGACGAAATCAATAATTTTAGGTTCTCCATAAACTTGAACGCCCAGCGCAATCATACTTAACTTTCCTGGTTTTTCACAAATTCTTT
>JAGLSJ010000006.1 GCA_023270095.1 Minisyncoccota bacterium | reverse complement strand
TGTGGAGCTGGGACTTTTTTGATTATTTCTTCCAAAACTGAAGAAACATTTTCACCTGTTTTTGCGGATATTTTGATGATTTCATCTTCGTTGGTTCCCAGCAAATCTTTGATTTCTTTTGAAACTTCGGAGACCATAGCATTAGGCATATCGATTTTATTGATAACGGGAATAATCACAAGATCTTGCTCCATAGCAAAATATAAATTTGCCAAAGTTTGAGCTTGAATTCCTTGAGTGGCATCAACAAGCAATATTGCTCCTTCCACGGCTGCTAGAGAGCGGGAAACCTCGTAAGCGAAATCAACATGACCAGGAGTATCAATGAGGTTTAAAACAAAATTTTCATCATTTAGACTATAATTCATTTTAGCTGGTTGCAGTTTGATGGTAATTCCTCTCTCTCTTTCTAAATCCATTTGATCAAGAAGTTGAGCTTTCATTTTGCGGTCTTCAACAGTTTTGGTCAATTCTAAAAATCGATCAGCCAGAGTTGATTTTCCGTGATCAATATGCGCAATAATACAGAAATTTCGGATGTTTTGTTGGGACATTTTTTTGATATTATATTACTAAATTGTTATATTGCCAAATTGTTAAATTAGAGAAATTTTTAAAAAGCGAAGTTTTTGTCAGTCTGAATTTAATCCAGTATGACAGAATAGAACGTTCTTTGTTTAGTATACCTAATCTTACCTATAAATAAATAAAAAAGCAAGAATGAGTCTTGCTAGTCATTTTATAAAAATAGAAACTTTATAGCGATAAAATGTTAAAAGTAATTAGAACAACAAGAATATATCGGAATGCTTTGCCCAGAAGAACATAAATGGTAAATTTCCTGAAGTCATATTTCAAAAGACCTGCGACAAAAGTGAGGGGATCACCAACAATTGGTATCCAAGAGAAAAACAAGATAGTCGGACCGAATTTCTTGAATTTTTCTTTCGACTTTCTGATTTCAACTTCATTAAACTTTATTGCTTTATTTAATATTGTTTTACTTCCTTTTAGTCCGATATAATAATTTACGACAGAGCCAAGATAGTTTCCAGTCGTGGCAATCAAAACCATAACAAAGATGTTCAATTTTTGACTTATAAAATAGGCAAGAATCCCTTCAGAACCAAGAGGCAGAAGAGTTGATGCCAGAAAACTATTGATGAAAAGGCTGAGATAGGCATTTTCAAGTAATATAGTTAAAAAATCAAACATTTGGCTTTTTAATTATTATTTTTCATTAATGTAATATTAGAGTAGATTTGCTTTTTTGTACAATAAAAAATTTTGAGCAATACTCCTTGAATGTTATAATGAAAGTATAAATTATAAACGAATTTCTATATGACACAAAAAAGATGGCTTGTTAATAAAAAATATCCAAAAAAGTTTCAAGAGCAGTTTCCTGAGTTTTCTCCTATTGTTTTGCAGCTTTTGTGGGATAGGAAAATCGATAATCAAACTTTAGTAGATGAATTTTTCAATCCAGATTATTTGCAAGATATTCATGATCCATATTTATTGAAAGATATGGATAAAGCCGTGCAAAGGATTTTTCAGGCTTTGGAAAGTGATGAAAAAATTACGGTTTATGGAGATTATGATGTTGATGGTGTCACTTCTTCTGTTGTTGTTGTGAAAACTTTAATTGAATTAAAATCTATCGTTAAACAAATTAAAAAAGAGGAGGCTAAAAAATTTGTCGGCGTTTATATTCCAGATCGAGAACTTGAGGGATATGGCTTGAACAAAGAGGCAATCAAAAAAATTAAAAAAGAAAAAACTGATTTGATCGTGACAGTTGATTGTGGAGTTTCAAGTTTTGAAAGTGTGGAGATTATTAATGAGATGGGAATGGAGGTTATTGTCACGGATCATCATCATATTCCTGAAAAAATTCCGAATGCTTTGGCAGTAATTAATTCCAAACAGAAAGATTGCGAATATCCGTTCAAGGGTCTTGCTGGTGTTGGGATTGCTTTTAAGTTCGTTCAAGGTCTTCTTGTGGAACTAGAAAAAAGAAAATTGAAAGGGAAAATCAAGCTCACAGTTGGGTTTGAGAAATGGCTTTTGGATTTTGTAGCACTTGGAACAGTGGCAGATTGTGTTGAACTTATAGGAGAGAATCGAACATTACTTACTTATGGGCTTGTTGTGATTAACAAAACTCAACGAGTGGGAATTAAAAAGTTAGTTGAATCGGCAGGAACAAAAATGAGAGTGAATGGAAATGTAACAGAAACAAAATCAATTGATGCAACGATGATTGGATTTATGCTGGCACCAAGATTGAATGCGGCTGGAAGAATGGATCATGCTAATACTTCTTATGAACTTTTGATTTCTGAAAATGTAGATGAAGCGAAAAATCTTGTAGACAAATTAGAAAAAAATAATCAAAACAGACAAAGAATTACTGAAAAGGCAATGCAGGAAATTAAAAAAAGAATTGATAAAAAAAAGAAGTTGCCAAAAATCCTGATTGAGTCAGATCCAGATTGGAGAATTGGAATTGTTGGGCTTGTGGCTGGAAAATTAGTTAACGAATATTCCAGACCATTCTTGGTTTTACAATCTCAAGAAGAATTACTTGCTGGATCAGGGAGAAGTATTCCAGAATTTAATTTGATCGAAGCAATTGAAAAATGTAAAGATATTTTGATTAGTTTTGGCGGGCATTCACAAGCCGCAGGATTGAAAGTTGAAGAAAAAAAATTCAAGAAATTCAAAAAGCAAATTGAAAAAATTGCGGAAGAGGTTTTAAGTGAAGATGATTTAATTCCATCCGTTGAGATTGATTGTGAGGTTGATCACGATCAAATCCAGTGGAACCTTTTTGATGAAATTGAAAAATTCAAACCTTTTGGGCAAGGAAATCGCAAACCAGTTTTTGTAGCAAGAAAACTTGAAGTGCATGAAATCAGAGCTGTTGGAAATGATAAGTCTCATCTCAAGCTTTGTTTTAAATCAAATTTAGGGAACGGAAAAGTGAAATATTTCAAAGCAATTGGATTTCGCCTTGGAAAATTAGCTGATGAAATGCCAGATGGAAGAAATGGCTTACGATGGGGAGATATTGTTGATGTTGTTTTTCAATTGGAAATAAATGAATGGAATGGAAATAGAGAATTACAAATGAATGTTTTGGATTTGAAGATTAGTGAATAAATTATATTTAAAACACACCTCATCTGCTTCGCAGCCTACCCTTCTCAAGAGGGGGATTAATTTAAGAAAAAAGAAGTCCTTTTATTCTTGGCGCGAGGTGGTTCACTGTTGTGATAATTTGTTCAGAATTCTCAATAATGATAGAATAAAACTATAAAAATAATTCAAATCTATGCTTTCAAAAGTAAATTCTTGCGCGGTTATTGGACTGGATTGTGAGCCTGTGGAGGTGGAATTGGATATTACTGCGGGGTTGGGAAATATTACAGTTGTTGGATTACCTGATACTGCTGTGCAAGAATCAAAAGAAAGAGTTCGTTCGGCGATTAAGAACTCTGGTTTTTCTTATCCAACGACAAGAATTACAATAAATCTTGCTCCTGCTGATATCAAAAAAGCAGGACCGGCTTATGACTTGCCAATTGCAGTTTGTATGCTTTTGGCAACAGATCAAATTTCTGCTGATTTGAAAGACAGTCTTTTTGTGGGTGAGTTAGCGCTTGATGGAAAGTTGAGGCATACAAATGGGATTTTGCCGATTACAATTTTTGCCAGAGAAAAAGGTTATAAAAAATTATATATTCCAAAAATCAATGAATATGAGGCGAGCTTGGTGGAGGGTATTGATATTATTCCAATTAATAGTTTGCTTGAATTGGCAAATCATCTTGATGGTACAAAAATTATTGAGCCGACCAAGCCACATGACTTGAAAGATGTAATTGAGGAAAATAATTTTTCAATTGATTTTGCTCATATTAAAGGACAAGAACATATCAAAAGAGCTTTGGAAATTGCAGCAAGTGGAGGACATAATGTTTTGATGAGCGGACCTCCTGGAACAGGTAAAACACTTTTGGCTCGAGCAATTCCTACTATACTGCCAAAAATGACCAAAGAAGAAGTTCTAGAAATCACAAAAATTTATAGCATTGCTGGGCTTTTGCCGAGCGACAAACCACTGATTCGAATTCGTCCATTTCGGACTCCGCATCATAGTGCCAGCAGTGTTTCCCTGGTTGGAGGTGGGGCATTTCCAAAACCTGGAGAAATTAGTTTGGCCCATCGAGGAGTTTTATTTCTTGATGAACTTCCTGAATTTCCACGCGGAATTTTGGAGAATTTGCGTCAACCTCTTGAAGATGGAGTAGTGACGATTGGTAGAGCACAAGGAACATTGACTTTTCCTGCAAAATTTTCTCTTGTTGCCAGTATGAATCCTTGTCCTTGTGGATATGCCAGTGACCCAGATCGTGATTGTAGCTGTGCGCCGACACAAATTATCAAATATCAAAAGAAAATTTCTGGACCGTTAATTGACAGAATTGATTTACATATTGAAGTTCCGCGAATAAAATTTGAAAAATTATCAAATGATGATTTAGCTGAAAATTCAACTTCTATTCGAGAGCGAGTTGAAAAAGCAAGAGAAATCCAGCAAACAAGATTCAAAAACAAAAAAATCATTTCCAATTCAGAAATGAATTCTCAAGAAGTGAAAGAATTTTGTAAAATCGATGATCAAACTCTGGAAATTCTCAAAACTGCTGTGAGCCAATTTCAATTAAGCGCTCGGTCATATTATAAAATGCTTAAATTAGCCAGAACAATTGCTGATTTAGAAGGAGCAGAAAATATCAAAAGTTCTCATATTGCCGAAGCATTGCAATACAGACCGAGGGCGAGTGTGGTTTAGGTTGAATAGATTTTTCTATTTAGATCTTTTGAGTTATGAAATGTCATTCTGAGTAAAACGAAGAATCCCGAGACCACGTGTAAAGAATTTAATTATGGGATTACTGGAGCCTGCCCTGAGCGATAGCCGAATGGGTCGCTTCTCTTCTTACAGTGACAATAATTTTTATATTTCGTAATTCAAAAAAAATAATAAAATTAAAACAAACTTATGACAAATGAAGAACAAATTTTGGAAATTTTGAAACAAAACCAAGAGATTTTATTGAAAACGCATAAATCTGCAGAGAAAACGAGAAAGTATATTCTTTATAATGTAATTTTTACGGTTGTGATATTTGTTTTGCCTTTGATTGGACTTGTGATTGTGATTCCTTTGTTTATGAAAACATATATGAGTTCTTTGGAAGGCTTGCTGTAATAAATATTAGATTGCATAAAAGTGATTTTGTCATCTGCAATATTGTGAAGATTAAATTAAATTTAACAAATAGAAACGTAGCAATGCTGTGTCTTTAACGGATAAGACTCTCCCTATACAAAATATAATTTATATATTATAATGAAGAAACTTGAGTTATTAAATAATCTAAGAACATAGAATATATATGAAGAAAAAAAATATTAAAAAGATTAAAATTAATCCTAAAAAAACCTTGAAAAATGAACTTTTCAAGAATATATTAACTATAGTATTGTTGTTTGTACTGCTTGCAAGTCTTTTTTCGCTTAATAATTCTACACAACAAAAACCAGAAGAAATTTCTATGAGTCAGCTTGCTAGGCAAGTTGAAGAGGGGCAAGTAAAAGAAATTAGCGTAAAAGAAGATAAAATTGAAGTGACTCTTAATGATGAAGCTGGTACAAAACAAACCCTTTTGAAAACTGGTATTTCATCGTTGGAAGATGAACTGATTAATGTTCATAAAATTGAACAGGAAAAGGTTACCGAAGCACACATATTAGTGAAAGGCAGAACTGGAACTGAAACATTTTTTCTTTCTTATGGACCAACTCTTCTGACGCTTCTTTTCCTTGGAATTTTGCTTTGGATGATGTTGGGTAAAGCTCAGAAACAAAACGGACAAGCAATGTCATTTGGAAAGTCAAAAGCAAGATTTCTAAAGCCTGGTGAAAAAAAGACAACTTTCAAAGATGTGGCAGGAGTCAAAGAGGCAAAAGAAGAGTTGCTTGAGATTGTCGATTTTTTGAAAAATCCGAAGAAATTTTTAGACCTAGGAGCGAGAATTCCAAGAGGTGTTTTGCTTTTAGGTTCTCCTGGAACAGGAAAAACTTTGCTTGCTAAAGCGGTTGCAGGGGAAGCAGATGTTCCATTTTTCAATATTTCAGGTTCTGAATTTGTCGAAATGTTTGTTGGGGTTGGAGCATCTCGAGTACGAGATCTTTTCAAAAATGCTCAGAAACATGCGCCAAGTATTTTGTTTATTGATGAAATTGATGCCGTGGGAAGACATCGTGGAGCAGGTCTTGGCGGAGGACATGACGAAAGAGAACAAACACTAAATCAAATTTTAGTGGAAATGGATGGATTCAATACTGAAACAAATGTTATTGTGATGGCTGCTACAAATAGACCAGATGTTCTTGATCCTGCGTTGCTTCGACCAGGAAGATTCGACAGGCGAATTACTCTTGATCTTCCAGATATTAACGATCGAGAAGCAATTCTAAAAGTTCATGCCAAAAATAAACCAATAGATAAAAATGTTAATCTTCGGAAAATCGCGGAAAGAACCCCAGGTTTTTCTGGAGCAGAATTATTCAATCTTCTTAATGAAGCTGCGATTTTAACAGCGAGAGAAAACAAAAAGATAATTGGAGAAAAAGAAGTTTTAGAATCAATTGAGAAAGTGATGATGGGACCTGAAAAGAAAAGCAATCTTCTTTTGAAGGATGAAAAGAAAATTACTGCCTATCATGAAGCAGGGCATGCATTACTCGGACATCTTTTGCCAAAAACAGATCCAATTCACAAAGTTTCGATAGTTTCTCGCGGAAGGGCTGCAGGGTATACTTTGAACTTGCCAGAAGAAGATCGACATTTTCATACAAAATCAGAATTTTTGGATAATTTGGCGATGCTTATGGGTGGATATACGGCAGAACAATTGATTTTCGATGATCTTACAACAGGGGCAAGTAATGATTTGATGAGAGCAAGTAGAATTGCGAGAGAACTTGTGACAAAGTATGGTATGAGTGAAAAAATTGGTCCTGTTGTTTTTGGTCAACACAGTGAAACAGTATTTTTAGGTAAGGAAATTCACGAACAAAGAAATTATAGCGAGAAAGTCGCCGCTGACATTGATGCGGAAGTTGACCGAATTATCAAAGAAGCTTCACAACGTTCTATAAATTTAATCAATGAAAATCGAGAAAAACTAGATAAGATTGCCAAAAGGTTGATTGAAGTTGAAACAATTGAGAAGGATGAATTTAAGGAATTGATGAAGGCATAATTGAATTGTTGTATTGTTAAATTGTCATAATAATAATTTACATATAATTATGAAAAACAAAATAATTAAAAGAATACCAATTTCATTTTTACTTGTTATGTTTTTCTTCGCAGATATTGAATTTGTGAATGCAGCTGCCTGTGGACCTTCGGTTGGAGTTTTTTGTTCAGTTCTTCCTGGTGTTGATACTCTTGCTGATGCAATTATTCTTGTGATACAATATCTACTTTCTATTGTTGGAATTTTATCACTTTTTTTCATTGTTATCGGTGGAATAAAATATATGCTTTCTGCTGGAAATGAAGAAAAAATGAAATCAGCCAAAGACACAACCTATTCTGCTGGACTCGGACTCGCAATTGCTCTAATGGCTTATGGTATATTAGAAATTTTAAATACCATACTTCAGAGTTAGAAAACACGATAGTTCTATTATTATAAATAAAACTATAAATTTAGAGGCAAGATATTTTTCAAAACAAATAAAAATAAGGTCAAGCTGATAGCTTAACCTGTTTTTGTTTACAAACTTTAATTTAAACAACAGACTTAATTTATGATGAAGAAATAAGTAAGCCAAAATTTAATTCAAAAATTTCTCTTGCATTATCTGTCAAAAAATATTCTTTGACAGATTTATCTCCTATTACAGTTTTGACAACAATATAGTTGATAATTTCATTTTGTTCTAATTTTTTCAAAACTGTTCGTACAGAGTTTTCATGAATTTTAATTTTTTTTGCTATTTCCTTTAAAGCAAGTCTTTTGAATTTTGATAGGATAAGCATAATTTTTTTTGCATTTTTTGACTTACCTAAAATATCTAACATTTTTTTCTTCGTTCTAATCCCTCCGATTTATCAATTTTTATTTTTATTTCAACACTAGCACAGTTTAATAAATATTATAAACACAGTCAAGCTGCTTTTAATAACAACAAATATTTTGCAATTTATAAAGAAAAAATATAAAATAGAACAAGATAAGAAAAATTAAGGATGATAATCTATAATTAACATAAAAAATACTTTTATGAAAACAAAATGCAAGCTTCATTTAACTCTGATTATTTTTTTACTTTTAACAATCGCTATCATAAAAATTATTTTATCTGATTTATAGTTTTTTTAAATAAAAAAAGAATCACAGCCTTATTCTTGTTAAACACGATGAATTTGCGTCAAAAAAATAAGAAGATCATATTCAATCTTCTTTTTTAAGCACTGAAAAGTCGCAACACTTATTATCAAATGATTTTCTTTGATAATCATCCAAAAGAAAAATAAACGATGCAATTTCAAAGCATAGTGCTATTCCTAAAATACCGATAGAATTTCTAATATCAATAATCACTTCAGGAAGTTGTAATAGCGCTATCACTAAAAAAATGGTAGGCAATATTAAATATAATTTTTCTTTTATTGTCATTATGACTTACCTCAATAGTATCCTATCATTTTGAATAATTTAGTCAACTTACAATTATTTCTTTCCTATCTCCTTCAATGCCATTTTTATTCTTTCGCTAACATCTTTAATTTCGGACGGAATGTTAGCAAGTGCTTTTTTAGCTTGCTGCGCGCTATATCCCAAAGAAATCAAAGCTTCAATAACATCTGTATGATCGTTGATTTCCTTGCTCTTTTCTTGCAAGACATCATCGCCATCCAAAGAAGAAAATTTATTTCGAAGCTCTAGAACAACTCTTTCTGCCGTCTTTTTACCAATTCCAGAAACACGAGTGAGAATACTTGAATCTCCTTTAGCGATTGCGACTTTGACAGTTTCAGGATCAGCGAGGGACAAAATTCCAAGACCAGCCTTTGGTCCAATTCCTGAAATTGAAATTAGGTGTTCAAAAAGTTCGAGTTCATTATAGCTTGAAAATCCATACAAAGTTAATGCGTCTTCTTTGACATTTAAATATGTAAAAAATTCAACTTCATCATCAATTTTATCCTGACAAGACAACATAAAAACTTTATATCCAATATCACCAGACAATAAAATAATAAAATTTTCGTTTTTAAAAATGATTTTTCCTTTTAAATAAGCAATCATATATTTATGTTAGTGTATAAACATGTTGATTTTTAATAATCCAGCAATTTATTTTCTACTCATCCATGTTTTTATAAATAAATTTATCTTTTTCTTTTGCTTTTTTATAAAGCTCAATAATTTTTCTTCGGGCTGTAACTGGATGCGGAACTGACTTAAGCTCGAATTTTTTTTCTTCAGCAGCAGTTTGGATTTGGATGCTTCCGAAACCAAACATTGTTGGAATTATTCCTTTAACATTGCTCGTAATATCTTGTATCTTTTTTAAATCTAATTCCGAGACCGTTCGGTTAAAAAATCCTTTTTGTTCGATATCAAGTAGTCGTTGATTTGTTATAATCCAAATATCCAAATAATAGTCCACCCAAATCACAAAAGATGTAATCCAAATAAGTCCATAGAAAATAGTAGAAAGCAAAATATAAACATTTTGATATGGATATTCTAAAAAAGCTGGGAATACTATTGGGATAAGAAAAATATATACTAAGATAGGTAGCAACGAAAAGAATAGAAGTTGTATTGCATAAACAAAAAGAGAAATTGGGTGTTTTCGCAAAATAAGAACCACTTTTTCATTGTCATGTTGTCCTGGAAAAGTGTATTTGTCTATCTTGTGTAAATTTATTGATTTTTTGATCATATTATCTATTAAATAATTCTATGTTTGATATTTCTATGAAATCTTCTATGCTCATTTCATTCCAGCTTATTGTCCCAAAAAGATAAAGTATGGCAAAAGACAATAAAATAAGAACTATTGCAAAAAATATGGCAATTCTTTTTGTTAAATCTCCTTTAATTCCATAACGATTTAAATGATAAAAAATGAGCCAACCGAATAAGAAAAAAATGCTCAAAGGAATAAAAACAAAAGCTAGAAAATCTATAAGAGGAAATGAGGCGCCTAATGACATAATTTTTAGAAAATTATTTATAGTAATATGTTTTGGTTGTCTTCTGGATATTTAATACCTAGGTGATCATACGCCATTTTTGTCACTTTTCTTCCGCGAGGAGTTCTTTGGATAAAGCCTAATTGTAAAAGATATGGCTCGTAAACATATTCAATTGTATCTTCTTGCTCTGAAAGGCTGGCAGCAACTGTGGAAACTCCAACTGGACCTCCATTAAACTTTTCTATAATTATTTCAAGAATTCTTCTATCAGTGTGTTCTAATCCGTAATTATCAATTTCAAGATGGTTAAAAGTTTGATTAACGATTTCTTTGTTTATTATCCCATCTCCCTTAACTTGAGCAAAATCACGAACTCTTTTCAGGAGCCGATTTGCAATCCTTGGTGTTTGTCGAGAACTTTGGGCAATTTTTTCTGCTCCATCTATATCTATATCAATATCCAAAATTTTCCCAGATCTTTTTACTATTTGTTGAATATCTTCATCTTTATAAAAATCAAGTCTTTGAGAAATTCCAAATCGATTTAAAAGCGGAGACGAAATTAAATCAATTCTTGTTGTCGCTCCGATGAGAGTAAATTTTGGTAAATCCAATCTAATGGTTCTAGCTGACGGTCCCTTTCCAACGATAATATCTAAAGCGTAGTCTTCCATCGCTGGATATAAAACCTCTTCGATTAGTTTATTTAATCTGTGAATTTCATCAATGAATAAAATATCACCATCTTCCATATTGGTTAATATTGCTCCCAAGTCTCCAACTTTTTCAATTGCTGGTCCAGAAGTAATTCTGATATTTTTATTCATTTCATTGGCAATTAAATATGACAAAGTTGTTTTTCCAAGTCCGCTTGAACCGTGAAACAAAATATGTTCAATTGTTTCATTTCTTTTCTGAGCTGCTTTAATAAGAATGTCAATATTTTTTTTGATTTTATCTTGTCCAATAAACTCTTTTAAGAACTTTGGCCTAAGAGACAAGTCTGAATTTTCATCTTCTGTCATTTCTTTTGCGTCTGTAATTTTCATATTATCATACTAATATATTATATTATCATACTAGCATATAACCGATGTTTTAAGCAATCTTGTTGTCTAAAAATATTAGAATAAGGGCTCTTGACAAGATTAGCTATTTCTGCTAGAATTACCAGTCAAGTTAAAAAGCGTTGATTTTTAAAAAGTATTTAGTAATTTGTAGACAGTCGGGGACATTATCCCAGACCTGGGTAGTTTGGGTTCCTGTATTGGAATTTTCTGGTCTATTCCTCGGAAATTTCTCCACCCTCATTCTTTTGTAAGTTGAGGATCTAGCTGTCTGCAAATTATTGGATGCTTTCTTTTTTTGCTTAAATTTGATATGCTATAAATATTATAAATTATAGTATTAATTAAATGGTTTTTAGAAAAAATACTAGCGAAATGAAAAAGAAAATAATTTTGATTATTTTTTTTGCTTTCTTGTTTTTTACTATATTTTATAAATGGCAAATTTCAACTTCAAATTTATACTTATTACAAGGAGATAAAAATTATAATACTGAAAACTATAGCGAAGCATTAAAAAATTATAAATACGTAACAGTTATAGATGGTAATAGAGATGTTATATATGAAGCTAAAATTAAAAGGGCAAAAATATTTTTTGAGCACGGTGATTTAGAAAAATCAAAGCAAGAACTGTATAAAGCGATTGAAGAAAAAAGAAGCAATTCTATTGCTTACGAACTTATGGGGGATATCTATTATGCGAAGAGGAATATAAATAGCGCGATAATTTATTATAATAAAGCGGGGCAGATTAAAAATTCGAAAGAAATTGAAATAAAATTAGGAAAAAGCTTTATTGCCATTAATGAAAAGAAAAAGGCTTATGACATTTTTTTACAACTATCTTTAAATTCTACCGATTCAGAAGTGTTATATTATTTAGGTTTTCTTGATTTTTATAATAATATTGAATACAATTCTTTTTTTCAACAAATCGAGAAGGAAAGTAGTAATTATGAATTTGAACTAAAAACAATAAAAGCATTTTCAGAAAATTGCTGTAATACTAAAAATGAAAGATATAAAAATATTTTAGTTGCTGATTTGTATAATAAAATAAATCAACCATATTTAGCTATCAGTAAAATTGAGGAAAATAGTGAGAGTAATTTCAACTATAGAGATGCTTGGATAATCCTAGGGAAAGCTAATTATATATTGGGAAATTATGAGTCGTCTTATAACAATTTTCAAAAAGCGTTTGATGCAGATAGTCATAACTCGGAAATATCTTTTTGGCTCAAAAGTTCTTTTGAAAAAATGAAAGGTAAATAAAAGAAGCTTTTATAAACTAATAAAATTATTCGTTTAGGATTTTCAAAAAGAAGATGATATTATATAATTTCATCTTCTTTTTATATAGATATAAATTAAATTTAAGCTTTATTAACAAAGATTTCTCCCGTTACTC
Organism: Minisyncoccota bacterium; assembly: GCA_023270095.1. Classification (GTDB taxonomy): domain Bacteria; phylum Patescibacteriota; class Minisyncoccia; order JAHIHE01; family JAGLIN01; genus JAGLLA01. The sequence continues at coordinate 3,695 of JAGLSJ010000006.1, read as the reverse complement.
TTCTTATTTCTTCTAGTGATGTTATTCCTTCGATTGCCTTTAAGATTCCATCTTCTTGCATTGTAATCATTCCGTCTTCTCTCGCTTTCGCCATTATTTCTGAAGCAGATGTGCTTTGAAGAATAATCTTTTCTATATTTTGAGTTAATGTAAATATTTCGTAAAGTCCTATTCTTCCTGAATATCCGATGAAATTACATTTTGAACATCCGCTACTTCGGTATATTGTTTTTATATCTTTTGGAAATACCATCGCGCTGTTTCTTGGAATTTTTGATATAACTTCTTTAAGTTTATCAATTGTCTCTTGAGCAGGAGCATATTCTTCTTTACAATGTTCACACAAAGTTCTAACCAATCTTTGCGCAATAACGGCATTAATTGATGGAGAAATTAATGTCGGACTGACTTTAAGATGCAGAAGTCTTGGTATAGCGCCAGCTGCGTTATTAGTATGTAGCGTTGAAAGCACTGAGTGTCCCGTCAGAGCAGCCTGAATTGATATTTCAGCAGTTTCAGGATCTCTTATTTCTCCAACCATTACCACATCTGGATCTTGTCTTACTACAGCCTTAAGTCCTTCAGCAAAAGTTAGTCCAGTATCAGGATGAATTTCAGTCTGAGAAATTCCCTCAAGCCTATATTCAACTGGATTTTCAAGGGTAATAATTTTTATATTTGGTTGATTGAGCCTATGAAGAAATGAATATAAAGTCGTTGTTTTTCCACTCCCAGTTGGACCAGTAACTAAAAGCATTCCAGTCGGTTTGAGAAGTTGTTCTTCTATTTTTTCCATATAATATTGATTAAATCCCAATTCGTCCAATTTTAAACCCGTTGAATCTTCTGATAAAATTCTCATTACAATACTTTCACCAAAACTGCTTGGAAGAATAGATGCCCTGATATTGATTATTTTATTTTCCAAATTTATACTAAAATGACCATCTTGTGGCATATCAGAAACATTTAGTTTCATTTTTGAAAGCATCTTCACTCTTGATATAATCGTTCTACTTGCTTTTATAGGAAGATTAACGATATCTTGAAGGACTCCATCAACTCTATATCGAAGTCGTATATAATCGAGATTAGGTTCAATATGAACATCACTTGATTTTGTTTTTATAGCCCCTGCCATAATTATATTAAATATTTCAGTTGTATTGATTTCTGCAATTCTTTTTTTAAGATCTATAATATTATGTACTCCTTTTTCAAATTCAGTTAAGTCTTCTTTTTTTAAAGTAACCCCTTGATCTTCAAATTTTTTAGTTACAGTTGAAGTTTCATAGCTTAACCAAGCCTTTTTTAAACTATCTTCTGAAACTACCATCAAAGAATAATTCATTCCATCTTCTACTTTAATTTTTTCAAGAGCTTTTTTTGTTTCATAATTTTCAGGATCCTTTACTGCAATTTGTAATTTTTTTCCAACTTTATAAATTACAGCTAGACCAGCGTTTTGAGCAATTTCTTTTGAAATTAATTTTACTGTTTCGGCAACCACTGGGATTAAACTTAAATCTACATAAGGAAGATGATGTTTATTTGCTATTGCACTTGCTTTCTCTTCCTCACTTTTGTGGTACAACTTTTGAATTGTTTCATCTTGAACTTTTTCTTTTAGTTCTTTTTTCTCGTCGATGTCGTCATTATTTGTATGAATTAAATGTTGCATAGAATTGTATTATTGAATAAGAATAAAATAAGTTTAAACCATAGAAGCTTTGACAATATACATCTTAGGCATAAAGCAAAGATTAATTTTATTATACCATAAATTCAGCGCCATTAAAACATAAAAAAACAAGACTGCTAAAGTCTTATTTTGAAAATATTTATTAAAATAAACTAAATTTTTATTTTTAGATTATCTTCATATTCTTTTATTTTTTTCAAAACTTCTTTCTCGGCTAAGTTAAGTTTGGTTTCATCGGCTCTGAAAAATATTTGATTTTCTTCTATCTGTCCTTTTAATAATTTTCTCAAATCACTATAATCCATTTTTCCAGTACAATTAATAATACCATTTACGACTCCGTTGTTTTTATACAAAATAAGCAATAAATTAAATTCAGGAGAACTATTCGCAAGCTCACTGACAACTAAATTTATATTTTCAGGAGTAGTATTCGTCCTTTCAAAATCATCTTTATTAACAATAGACCACCCCAATTTATACTGACTATTATATTTTAACTTAGACATAATAGTTCCCATAATTTTCAAAACTGATATTGATTTTGTTTTATACAAATATCTTATTATATTCTCCTTGTTAGCTCCTTTTGATATCAAGGCAGCAGCAGTCATAAATGACTTCGGAGTCGTGTTTTTGTTTTGAAAACTTTCCGTTTTTGAAATTATTCCTGTCAAAAGATTAGTTGTGATGTTTTCATCAAATAATTTTTCATCAAGCTCTGAAATAATGTTATATACTATTTCAGAAGTTGAAGACATTGTCACATCAACGAGATTTATTTTCCCAAAAAATTCATTTGAAGGATTATTGTCAATATTTACAACAGGAATATCATAGAAAAGTTCTGAATTATCATCATAGACAGTGCCTAAATTTTCAAGATCTGGAGTGCCAAGAATTATAATCAGGTCATATTTAAATTTTGAAGATTCAAGAGATATCTTTTTCTCATCTAAATCTCCGTTTTTTGCAGTTATAAAAATTTTCAATTTATTTTCTTCTACTTTGTATCTGAGTTGTTGCAGTTTATCTTTTTTGATATCAACAGAGAAAATATAGTCACGAGCCCCTTCAAGTTTGTGTGTAATTAGTTCTGAAGAAGGCATAAAAGAGAATTTTTCTAAAATTGCAGTTGGACTCACAATATCTGTTTTTTTTCCTAATTTTTTTAGCGCAGCATAAAAGCCCAAAGCTGAACCTAAGGCATCGCCATTTGGATTTTTACTTATACAAAGCAAGATTGTCTCACTTTTGTTTATTTGATCAATTATCTGTTCTTTCGGTGAAAGTCCCATTCTATTTAATAAAAATTAAAATTCAACGACAATATTTTGTTGATTAGTTAATTTATCACATTGAAAAATTATGTCAAGTAGAAACACTTATAAGATTATTTTTTTGATATATTTTCATTTATAAACTATAATGCAGATAATGGTTTTAATTAAAGTCTATAGCTTTTATTGAAAATAAAATAATTAATTTTAGATTAAAGTAAATATTTTATGTCAAAAAAAGAAATAATAACAAATAATTCTGAGGAAACAAAAGAGTTTGCAAAAATGCTCTGCCAACAATGGCTGGAAATTAATAAAATCAAAAATTCGAATTGGTTAGTTTGTCTTTATGGAGACCTTGGAGGAGGAAAGACAACTTTTTCTCAAGGGTTGGGAGAGGAATTGGGCGTGAAAGAAATTGTAAACAGTCCAACATTTCTGATTATGAAAAAATATATTTCTGCAATTAAAACAAACAAGAAATATACACTATATCATTTCGATTGTTACCGCATTTCTGATTATCAGGAAATTTTGGATTTAGGCTGGGAAGACATAATCAGTGGAGAAAATAATATAATTCTAATTGAGTGGCCAGAAAGAATTGAAAAAATCTTGCCCAAAGAAAGATTGAATTTGAAATTTGAAGTTGTTGACGAGAATATGAGAAAAATTGTTTTTGATAAATATTAAAATAAATTTATGATTACAAA
>JAGLSJ010000005.1 GCA_023270095.1 Minisyncoccota bacterium | reverse complement strand
TGTCTTTTTGCGCAAACCCTTTTCCTAGTGATATTGCCAAAGCACTAACTGCCTCGCGAGTAATTTTTCCTTTTTGTTTTTCTACTCGATTTTTTATCCAATTGTCAAACTGAAAATTCAAAGGCATAGCGAATTCTTTTATTGTAGCTACTCCTGATTTTTCCATTTTTAATAGTTCTTTATAAGCCTTTTTTCTTTTGTCTAGGTTTTCCTCTAGGAAGAAAAGTTTTATCCCAGCTTGAATATTTCCAAAATATTTCAAAATCAAATCACTAACTGCGTCTTTAATATTTTCTTCACTTTCTGTTATTTCTTTACTCTTTTTCTTAGATGTAGAAAATAAACTATTTTTAATAATTACCAATTTATCACTACTAAAAAGTGAAGACCCCATTAAAGCCTCTTGAAATTTACTTATTTTTTCTCCTTGAGAAATGCTTTGATCTTTCCAATCAATTGTAATAATATTCATTTCATCGCTTCGTTTTTTGAAAAGTTCTTTTTCTCTTTTCATTTCTTCAGCCATAGAAAAATCATCATCACCGTGATATAGATAAATGCTTATATTATTGTTTTCAATTGCCATAAAATTATTTTATTTTTTTATAAATAGGCATTTGCAATAAATTACTATTTTATTTCCCAACTCACTTTCTGATTTGTTTGAACAACTTGAATCCAAATTTTTCCTGGAACAAATTTAATTTCTTCTCCCGCTTCATTATAAAAATATAATTTTGATTTCATGTCAGATTTATCTTTTTTCCATTTTCCTTTGATTTCCCAGCCATTTTGATAGACAATTGCATTTCCCTCTCCTTCAATGTCCATATCATTATATTGTCCTTCAATTTGTCGAGATTTTGCAAACATAATCACCACATTTTTCGCACTAATTTGCTCTGAGGTTAATTTATCTTTATCAACTTCGTTCCCTTTGAATCTAAAATAAAGATTTTTTTCGAAATCATAAGTATAATCAACTTTATATGAAGAAGGATATCCAACGCTAATCTTTCCATTTTTATTCGTTGGGTTTTCTTGATTATAAAATTTATATCCTTCAAAGTTACTTTCCAATCTATACCCAACACGCTCGGAGTATTCTCGTAATTTATCTATGGTCGTAAAGCCATCGTGTGGTTTTGGTAATCCTGGTTTTCTGAAAAATACACTTCCATCAAGATATAAAGCATTTACATTATCCATAATTTTATTATTTAGTTTATCAAGAGCATAATGAGATCCACCCCAATGAGCATAAATCGCATCAAATCCCATCGCTAGAGGGATAAAATCGTGTCGGGCGCTTCTGACACTTCCAATTTCTGCGGGCTCTGAGCAAATATAAAGTGACATATAACGCGTAATTCCATTTGTTACAACTGGCATTTCAATTACTAAATCTGCCTGAGAAATTCCACTTAAAGGCCATGCTTCCCAATCTCCTGCATGCATCACGGCGAATGGTCTTGCCTTGGCATTTTCACACTCAATTCCATTGATTAAATTTCTGTTTTTTATTTCTTCTATTTCTTCTTTATCTTCATTATCGCTTGAATTATCTTCAATAACCTCATCTTGATTTAAATTCTTGATTATTATTATATTACTTCCAAGCCATTTGTTTGGCGCGCTAAAAAAGATTATTGCACAAATCATTAATCCAGTAGCTATAATTATATAAATTTTTTGATTTTTATTCAATTTTATGGATATCATTTTTTTATTTTATTGATTTAAATTGTCATCCTGGAGCGTAACAAAACGATAGGATTTAAGGTTAATTTCACATTATGCAATAATAATGGGATTCTATCGCTACCGCTCCAGAATGACAGTTTTTTCATACTTTCATTATATAATATTACCAAAACAAAAACAAACTATTGAAAGATAACTCATTTTTGATAAAATAATATTTATATTTAAATTATAAATTCAGGGGCAAGATGTTTTTCAAAACAAAAAAATAAGGTCAAGCTGATAGCTTAACCTGTTTTTGTTTGTATAATGTTTCTGTTGTTAACAATACAAGTGGTATCAAAATTATACCTATTTGTATTGGAAAAATCATAAAAAGTTCTAGCTTTGGTATTCCTGGTGTCGTGGCAAAATTATTGTTTAGCACTACTATGGTGCTAAAAATAACTATACTAATGCTTGTTGCTATTGCTGTAAAATGAAAACCTTCTTTATAACAATAGATTAAAGAGTAACAAGCTATGATTGTTGCGATGATTTTAATTATAATAAATATATTAAAATCAAAACTGGTGATAATCCAATTTACTACAAAATTACCATCTGGTAGCCCTTTGTTTATAGAATTTGCAGTTGTAATAATATCTCCAAAACAATATGTTGCCAAAAGACATATCAGTGATATTTGAAATATTTTTTTCAATTTGTTCCCTCCTTTGCTTGAATTTAATGTGTATTGTTAAGGATTTATGATAAAAAAATAAAAGGGAAATAATACTTCTTAGTGAAGTGCTCCCTTTTTCTGTGGCGGACTTCCGCCAGTCGTTTTTTCTTTCATAATAATTCTTGCAACAAGCATCATCACAAGAATTAAGACGGCTATTGTAAAATATTCTACAACAGCATAAGTTGACACTGGAAATAGCACGAACAGTAATGTTGTTGTTCCGGTCATCAGAATCCCATGACCGATTTTGCTATTTGCGATTACCCCAGCCACCATCATTGTGATGGCGATTAGGAACGCAACCTCCATATTAGCAATTATTATCGCTAAGATAATAATTGTTACAATCAAAATACCTTTTTTGATCATTTTTTGCCTCCTGTTACCATATTCATACTAAAAGAATAGCATTGTTTATTGCTTTTGTCAATCTCTGCACTATTTACTAATAAAGCTAAATGATATATAATATTATTAGTTAATATAATAATATTATATAATATGAATAATAAAAAAATATTTTACAATTATTTTTTACTATTTTTTGTTGCTGTAAGTTTTTTAGGAGGGTTTTTATTTACAAACAATCAAGCAGAGGGATATGTATATTCTAATGCTTGTAGAACCTCTTGTAATGATTCTACATTTCTTCCACCTTGTGCAGCAGGGTGTTTTTATACAGATGATTATGTTGATGTAGGTGCTACTATAGATAAAGGTGCTTGTACTGTTAGACAATCAAGCGCTTCAGGTAATCCAGTAGAATGTAATCCTCTCACTATTTATAATGCAAGTTGTAATGATGGCGTGACAGCGTGTTCTGAAGATAGATGTCCAAATACAGGATCTGAAAATGGTGCAAAATGTACGGTAACTGTTGGAAATTCAGCAGACTTTAGTGGTTCAGCGTCTTGTAATATAGATGCAGTAACAACAAAAATTGGAAATTGGGATGACTCTCAAAATAAATGTGTTATATGTTCTGGGCTCAAAGAAAGTGAGATATGTGCTGATACTGGTTCAATCCGGATAGATGATATAACAAGAGTGTGTGATTCTGGAGATTCTGCAGGTGCAACTTTCGAAACAGCTTGTTCTGGTGTTGTAAGTGCTCTTTGTGATGATAAAATAGAAGGTGCTGCTTGTACGGGTGGAACTTGTAATGCAACAGGGCAGTGTGTTTTGTCGGCAACTTGTGATACTAATCCTATTATTGAGATAACGCCTTCTACTCAAAATGGTAATTTAAACGAAGAATTGAGTTATACAGTTAAAGTTACTAATAACGATAATGTAACTTGTTCTTCTCGTACTTTTGATATTACAAAAAAGAATTCTCTTCCTGGTTCTTGGACTGAAAGTTTTTCTTCAACTTCTTTGAATATAAACGGAGGTTCTTCAAGAACTACAACATATAAAATCACATCTGGAACTAATATAGTTCACACCTTTGCTATTACTGCTACTGATAGTAGTGATAGCACTCTTAAGGATTCTGGTGTTGGTACTTATGAAGTTATAGCCTGTCCTGCTGGAGCTTTAATAAGTGTTAATCCTAATAGTGGTTCAATAGGTGATACAATTACTGTTAGTGGGACTAACAACATAAGTGATTTCACTTTATGTTTATATGATGGATCTGGCAATCTTGAGGATGACAAAATAGGAAATGCTGGTTCTTTTGAATCTTTTACTTTTATTGCAAATTCAAATGGTACTTGGAATGGTACTATAGAACTTGGATTATTCTCTTGTCCTGGTAGCCCTGGTGCTTGTAAGCGTTCTTGTGTAATTTCTGCCGCTGCAGGACCTCCACCTCCACCTCCTTGTACAACAAATATCATATGTGCTCCCACTAGCACATGTAGTGGAACTCCTGGATCGATGACAATAGATATTGAATGTGTTGACAGTGGTACATGTGCTACGCCAACCACTACAACTACAAATTCTTGCTGTAATACTAGTGCAGATTGTGCAACAGGAGATGCTTGTGACACAAGTACAGCATATGGAACTTGTATACCTTGTACGGGAGAAGGATTTCCTGCCGCCAGTGCTTTATTGTGTTGTGATGGTTTAAATTTAATTGATGATGGAGCTGGAACTATGATTTGTAGTGCTAAGTGTGATCCAAGCGCTTCTTTTTTCTGCAATCCACTTCGCCAAAGCGTTGAAACACTTGTTCAAGGAGGAGAAAAAATGATTGGTTATATTTTGGGAATCATAGGATCCGTGGCACTTCTTCTTGTAATTATCTCTGGTACTATGTATATGACTTCAGCTGGAAATGAAGAAAAAATTGCATCTTCAAAGAAAATTTTGACTGGAGCGATAATTGGACTTGCAATTTCACTACTCTCTTTCTCCTTGTTACAACTTTTGATTTCTATACTTTAAAATAGAATTTTTTTAAATTACGAAATAACTAAATTTGTCATTTCGTGAGAGCGATAGCGACGAGAAATCTATAAACATAATTAAACTCATTTATTATGTTTTTAGATCTCTCAATCGTTCCACTCATTTCGAGATGACAATTTAGTAGTGTTTCACATTTCATAGTGTTATAAAGCAGATTAGATAAAAACAAATTTAATTTTAAATAAATATTATAATGAAAAAAATTATAAAAGCATTTTTAACTTTATTTTTTGTAGTTTTAATAGTATCTCCATTCGTTGGTAATATTTCCGAAGTTCATGCTGGTATAGGTACACCAACTCCTGCAGCTGGAGATGGTTGTTTGCCAGACACTGGTGATCCTGATTGTGTCGCTGGTTGTGAAGTCTCTGGTTCTGCAGGATTAATTCCTTGCGGAAAAAGTTGTGATGATCCAGACACGGCTTGGGAAGAAGATCAAGCTTGTACCCTTTGTCACGGAATTTTGATGAGTCAATTAATTATTGAGTTTTTGGTAAAGCTTGCTGGCATAGCGGCGATGATTGCTATCGCAATCGGTGGATTTTTATATATGTTTGCCGCCGGAAAGCAAGGAGCAATAGATACAGCAAAATCGATGATAAAAAATGTACTTATTGGATTTATTATTGTTTTCATTGCTTGGGCACTAATTGATACGGTTTTGACAATGTTCGGCTACATTGATCCTATTGGTGGTGAATGGTATGAAATGGATTGTTAAATTTCTAAAATATTGATTTACGTGATTTTTGTGTTAGATTTTAAATAGTTATTATTTTTTGTAAATATATATGAGAGGTATTTTGATAAAATCTGCTTTTTTTATTATACTACTTTTTTTAATGATTGGTTTTCTTTTTTTTCGAAAAGATGAGTATAAGGAGAAGCCATCAGAAGAACAATCGCAGATTCAACAAGAAGAAGTTCAAGATGGAAAAGTAATAAGAGAATTAACAGAAGAGGATAAAATAAAAAGACTAGCTGAAACTTTTGCCAGCATTTATTACTCATACTCTTGGGGTAATTTTTCAAACATAGAATCACAATATTATCAAATGACTGATGAAATGATGAGTCGGGCAAAAGAGGGAGTCGAGAAAATGAAAAAGAATAATGAGAATCAGTCACAGAAATATTTTACAGTAAGGGCAAGCCTTATAGATTCTGAATTTTTATCATATAATAAAAATATTGTGAAAATCGGTGTAAATTTAAGTATTGATAATTTTGCTGGCGCGATTGTTCAAAGAGATACTATGGTTTGGGTTGATGAAATTGGTAATTATTATAATGGAGATTTAAAAAATTTAATTACCAATACAATTAATAAAAATATTCAGATAGAATTAATTAAAATTGAAGACAAATGGAAGGTGGATGAGATTATGGAAATTGAATTAAGAATTAAGAATTAAGAATTGTCACTCTGAAACAAGTTCAGGATGACAAATTATTTTTTAAAAAAACCGTATGAAAAAGATAAAATTAATTAAATGCTTGTTAGTTGTTTTTGGAATATCTTCTTTGATAATTCCTAAGTTTACAAATGCTTTTACTTTTGAAACTGTTTGCCAACCACAATTAACAACATTTTCCGATGGAAACTCAACTTTTGATATTTCTTTTCCTGCTGGAGGAGGAACAACCTGTTCTACAATTGCGGAATGTCCGAAAATTAAACTTCCAGCCAATGGAACAGTTTTTAGCGTTAAGGTTGATATGGAATTAGTTGATCCATCTTCGGAGATTGGAACGCCATATTTATGGGTTCCTGTTAGTGTTGCTAATGGATATATAGCACAAATCGATACAAGAGATGGATTTGAAGCTGAAATTGCTAGGTATAAAGTTGGGAACAATCCATCTAGAACATTTATTGTACCGGGTGGTGATATTTGGGTTGCAAATAGGAATAGTGGTAATGTTACAAAATTATCTCCATTAACTGGAAATCAGTTGGCTGGCGGGAGTTGCGGAGATGGTTTTTGTGGGACAGATGAAACAATTTATTCTTGCTCCACTGATTGTAATGGAAATGTTTGTGGTGATGGAACAGGCATATGTAAAAATAATATAGCATGTGGTACAGGAACAGAAAATTGTAAAGAATACAAGACTGTCGGAAATTATCCTACTGGAAGCGGTCCAAGAGGCGTTACTGGAGATATTAATGGTAATATATGGGTAGGAAATAATGGGGATGGAAATATAGTCAAATTAGATCCTGAATCAGGAGTGATTTTGCAAACAGTTGCAGTTGGAGGTGGCCCTTATGGTTTAATCGCAGATCAATTTGGATATGTTTGGGTTTCGAACAGAGGTACTAGTTCTGTGCAAGCAGTAGATATAAACACAGGCTTAATCACTCAAAATATTCCTACAGCTGGACCTTATGGAATTGGTATTCAAAAGAATGGTGATATACTATTGGCATCTCTTGAAGGAGCAAGCGCTTATACTATTAATGGATATGGAACAGGATCGCCTGGAACAATTAAAGCAGGATTCCCTGTAAGTCTTTCTGGTGGAGCTTCAACAAGAGGAAGAGGAATTGCATCTGATCTTAATGGAAATATATGGGTGGGGAGTGATAATGGAGGAAGTGGAACAGTTTATTCATTTAAATCAGATGGCACTCAATATTGTCCTTTTTACAATCCAAGTCCTCAGCATAATACAGTTGGCCCAGCAGTTGATTTTGATAATAATATATGGGTAGTTCCTTATGATGGTAATGTTTTAAAATTAAGACCAGATAATGTTTCTGCTTGTACGGTCGTAACTCCAGTCGCAACTGTTTTTGTTGGAGGAGGTTTACTTTATAATTACTCTGACATGACTGGTTTGCGAACAATTCCTAAATCTCTTTTGATTAATGGAACCAGTATTTCACTTTCTTCTAGTGGAACTTTTGAAATATGTACTGATGGGACTGGAACTTGTACAAATGCGGCGCCTTGCGCAGCAGTCACTGCTTTTTTGTCAGCTTGCACCGCAGATGTAGCTGGTAATTGTGAAATTCCTCTTGAAATATTTTCTGTGCAAGCAGGTAAATATACTCTAAAAAATCTTGAAGTAATTTATGGAAAGCAGATTCCTGTGACGACAGGAGGACTTATTCCTTGCGGAAGGGATTGGGATGACCCTGCGACCACTTGGGATGATACTGAGTCTTGTGAAGTTTGTCATGGTGTTTTGTTAATGAATCAAGGAATGAATTTTCTGATTCAATTAGCGGGTGTAGTAGCCGTTTTATCTTTAATTGTTGTTGGCTTTTTGTATATAACATCTGTTGGGGATCCTGAAAGAAAAAATTTGGCAAAAACTTCTTTTAAATGGGTTATTATTGGGTTTATAATAATATTTCTTTCTTGGTTAATAGTCGATTTTATACTTGTTGCTTGGGGTTATTTAGATCCACTTGGAGGAAAATGGAATGTTATTTGTGATTAAAATAATTAAATTGTTATATTGCTGTATTGTTCTTGCGTTTCTTTTAAATTATAATATTAGAATAGTTTATTATTATCTTTAAGGATATAATAAACTAAAAAATTCAATAATCAATAATCAAATTCCAGACAGTTTGATCGTTATTTTTTGGTGTTTGATTGTTTTTTTGTTATTATTTCTTTTATCCTTGTATCTTTTTTAACACTTTTTGTGTTATTGTTTTTAGCGAAGTGAAAATAAAGAAGTAGTTAAATTTTGTATAAATCATTATTACTATCTTTACATATAATGTTAGTATGTTAAAATGTTAAAATGTTGGTATGATAATATGATTTTGGGCCATTAGCTCAGTTGGTTAGAGCGCGATCCTTATAAGGTCGAAGTCCCTGGTTCAAATCCAGGATGGCCCACTAAATATAAAAAAATAGCCCAAGGGCTATTTTTTGTTTTTAATGTCGTAAGTGAGAAAGATTTATTGTAATGCCTTTATTTTTCTACCATAACTTTCAATGATTTCGTCTATGCTTAATAATGTTGTATCTAACTCTTCTGAAATCAGATAATCTAGCATATTGAGTAAAACTTGATCACTTTTGGCAGTATCTGGATGTTCCCAGCTTTTTGCTGTCAAAACTTGGCTTGCAAAAACGCTTCTTGCTTCATCATATTCATCACGTTGTTTTTGTGCAAGTTGCAAGTTGGCAGCTGGTCTATCAGTTTTGTCTAGATAAAGTTTTGCATTTTCTTCTTTAGCTGCAAAATTCAGAAATTCCCAAGCCAAAGAATAGCAGTCAACTTTTTCTTCTGTACGGCATGGAGAATTTGATGGCACAACCGGTGACCAATATTCAGCATAATTAACCTTGTTATTTTTATCAAGTTGAGGAACAGGAGCTATTTTATAATTGACTTCTCCTTGAGTTTTTTCTTCAACATTTTTAATCATTCTTGAATAATTAATCATAATAGCAGCTTTGTTTTGTGTAAATGCGTCTATAGAATACATCCAGTTTTCGTTCCATGTATAAAACCTCTTTGATGGGTCAGTAAAGCTTGTATAATACTTGATGGCGTCTTTGCTTCCTTCGTTTGTAAAAGAAAGAAGTCTTTTTTCATTTTTATTTATATTATTTTGCATCGCTAGGAGAATAATGATATCTTGACTGCTGTTTATATTCCATCCTCCTCCAAATGTAGCTCCCGCTATTTCAAGTTGTTTGGCGCCGGAGTTTGTTGCTGTAACAATCTCTTCTTTTTTAAAGCGTCGTAATTTTTCAACATAATCTTTAAATTCATCCCAGTTCTCAGGAGGTTTTGTATATCCTGCTTGAAATAACATATCTTCATTATAAAACAGCGCAAGAGTGTCGACATAAAGAGGAAGGGAATATATTTTTCCCTCGGGAGTTGTAAAATCATCAACAGTAACTTTAGCAAATGTATTTCTGTATTGCGCTAAAGTTACCACATTTTTAGGAGCAGGCAGTAAGCTATCTTTATATTCTGGAAGCCAAGGATTGAATAACATAAAAATATTAGGACCTTTGCCATTATATTGCAATTCTTTTACCTCGTTTTGATAATTTCCAGATAAAGCTTTATATTTGATTGTTACATCTAGAAATCCGTTTTGCTCCAATTTTTTATAAGCATTAAACTTGTCAAAGATTTCCTGCCAATCTCTTTGAGTATCAAAAGGACCTACAAAATTCAGAGTTACTTTTGGTTGATCTTCTGTTTGTGGTTTTGCGCCTGGACATTTTTCTAGCGGTGGGCATCCTATAGTAAACCAAGCGACCAAAAAAATAAAAAATAAAATTCCAATAATTAAAACTATTTTTGGTTTAGTCATTTTTTAGATAATTAAAATTTATAAAGATTATGATTTTTTATCGAATCACTGAAAAAACCATTCCATAATGATTACTTCCAGCGTTAATAACTTTTATTGCCTTGAGGCCGTTTTTTATGGCAAGTTTTTTAATATCATTTTCACTTAAGCAATGTTCAAATTTAGGTCCCATAGGAATTTTATTTGGAATCCAGTCAATAATGACAATTTTTCCGTCATTTTTTGTGATCCTTTTAGCCTCATTCAATACGGAGTCATAATCGTTTGTTTGAAATAATATATTTGCCAAAATAACAAAATCAGTCGACTTGTCTTCTATTTCTAAACTTCCTTTGGCTTCGACATTAGCTCGAATAGTCGTTATGTTTAAAAGTCCGTAAAGTTTCGCTTTACTTGAAACAGATTCAAGAGAACTGTTCAAAACATCAATTGCATAAACTTTTCCGCTGTTTTTTACTATTTTTGCAATAGGAATTGTGAAATAACCAGCGCCACAACCAAAGTCAGCAACAGTCATACCGTCTTTAATATTAAGATCTTCAATAATACTGTCTGGATTCATCAATCCTCCACTACCGATTTGATTTATTTCTCCCGAGTTGTTTTGGTTGTAATCCATATTTTTGTTTTTAGTTGTTTGAGTATAATATAAAATATATTTTATAATTTTTCCCTAAACAATCGTTACAGAAGAAATCTTATCTTCTTCTTTCATCTTCATAATTCTCACTCCTTGCGTTGCTCTGCCTGATTTTGAAATCTTTGAAAATGGTGTTCTGATTACTTGTCCTTTTTGTGAGATAATCAGTAAGTCTTTATCAAGCTGTGTTTCGTTTATCACTCTAGAACTTACAAGTGATCCAGTTTTAGCATTAACAATTGCTGCTTTTGTTCCGCTTCCTCCTCTGTGTTGAGTTTTATAAAATTTGAGTTCACTTAATTTTCCAAATCCATTTTCAGAAATTGTGAAGACAAAAAGTTTTTCATCTTTGGAATCAGAAACAATATCCATACTAGTTACGATGCTGTTATTTTTTAATTTTATAGCATGTACTCCAGCAGCGCTTCTCCCCATTGCTCTAATGTCTTTTTCTTTGAATCTAATTCCTTGACCTCCAGAAGAAGCAATCATAACTTCGTTATTTCCGTTACTTGGCTTGACCCATCCCAACTCATCGTCTTTTTTGATCGTAATGGCAATTAATCCCGATCTTCTAACATTGGCAAATTCTGAAATATCTGTTTTCTTTATTATACCATTTTTTGTCGCCATTACAAGAAATTTGACATTCTCTTTCTTACTGATTGAGATAACGGTTGTTACAATTTCATCTGGAGAAAGTTGAAGAAAATTAACAAGGGCTTGCCCTTTGCTTGTTCGAGAGCTTTCTGGAATTTCATAAGTTTTTGTTTGAAATACTCTTCCAAAATTTGTAAAGAATAAAAGACTATTATGAGTGTTTGTTATAAAAAAGTGTTCAACAATATCCTCTTCTTTCATTGAAGCTCCAATAACTCCCTTGCCTCCTCGATGTTGAACATGATAGGTTTGAGAATCCATTCTTTTGATATAACCTTCTTTAGTAAGGGTCACAATCACATCTTCATCGGGAACTAAGTCTTCATCTGAAATTTCATCAATTGCATTTTTATAAATTTTTGTTCTTCTATCTTCGCCATATTTATTTTCAGCTTCAGCCAATTCATTTTTTATAATTTCTCTAATTTTTGTTTTACTTTTCAAAATCGCTTCTAACTTTTTAATAATTTTTCTTTTTTCTTCCAACTCGTCTTTAATTTTCTTTCTTTCAAGTCCTGCAAGAGCTTGAAGTCTCATTTCCAAAATTGCAGATGCTTGACGATCGCTGAGTTTAAATTTTTTCATTAAATCAGCATGGGCGAGTTCTTTGGTAGGAGCTTTTTTAATCGTTTTGATAATTGAATCTATATTATCAAGAGCAACATTCAATCCTTCCAAGATATGAGCTCGTTCTTTGGCTTTATCTAATTCGAATTGAGTTCTGCGTTTGATAACTTTTTCACGATGAGCAATAAAATATTCCAGAATCATTTTTAAATTCAAGACTCTTGGTTGAATTCCATCAACAAGAGCAAGCATATTAAAATGGTATGCCTTTTGAAAATCTGTTAGTTTATATAGTTTGTTTAAAACTTTTTTAGGATAGGCGTCATTTTTCAAATCGATGACAACGCGAACTCCATCTCTGTCTGATTCATCTCGAATGTCTCTGATCCCTTCAATTTTTTTTGTTTTCACAAGTTCGGCAATTTTTTCAATTAGATTAGATTTGTTGGTTTGATAAATCATTTCCGTAGCAATGATTTGAAATTTCCCCTTATTATTTTCTACAATTTCAACTTTGGCTCTTATATTAATTCTACCTCTTCCAGTAGAATAGGCATTGACTAAATCTTTTTGTCCATAAATAATTCCTCCTGTTGGGAAATCTGGTCCTTTTACGGATTGCATCAAATCTTCAATTGTCGCATCTGGATTGTCGATTAGAGTGGTTGTTGCTCCAATAAGTTCATTGAGATTATGTGGAGGTATATTAGTCGCCATTCCAACTGCAATTCCCATAACACCGTTAAGCATTAATTGAGGAATTTTTGCGGGAAGAACAGATGGTTCTTTGTGACTTTTGTCGTAATTATCAACAAAATCAACCGTGTTTTTATCAATATCAGAAAGCAATTCTTCTGCGATTGGTTTGAGTTTACATTCGGTATATCTCATTGCAGCCGCGCTATCACCATCCATAGAACCGAAGTTTCCTTGTCCATTAACGAGCGGATATCTCATTGAAAAATCTTGAGCCATTCTTACAAGAGATTCATAAACGGCTGTATCTCCGTGTGGATGATATTTACCGAGAACTTCTCCAACGACCGTTGCCGATTTTTTGAATTTCGCTGTAGATTTCAAGCCAACACTATTCATAGCATATAAAATTCTCCTATGAACTGGTTTGAGTCCGTCACGAACATCAGGCAGGGCTCGAGAAACAATCACACTCATCGCATAATCGAGGTAACATTCTTGCATTTCACTGACAATTGCCTTGTCTTCAATTTTTCCTTGAGTATCTCTTTCTTTGATTACTTCTAATTTTTCATTTTTCTTCATATATAGTTTCTTATTTTAGGTTAATGAAATTTGTTTTTTCAAAATTATTTTTTAAACCGAAGTATAAAAAATAGAAGAATATCAGCAAAATTTTTGCTTATATTTTTATTTATCTAAACTATAATAATATAAAATTTCTCCATCTTTGGCATCGATATAATAGTAGCTATTTTGAAACGGCTTGGAAATGACATTTATTTTCCAAGCTAAACGGTATTCTTTTGGATGTTTTTTTACAATATTTTTATAAATTATCAAATTTGAATTTTTAAATTCTAAACTTTCATCATTTAACTTAGAAATAATCTTGTCTTGTGCTTCTTTGATTTCAACATTTGGTGTGATATCAATATTTATATCTTTGTCATAATTAGAAACAAAATCTGTAACTTTTCCATTGGTATTATTCATTGTAAGTAATATCTTGTTTTCTTCTATTAAGATATCTTTGTGATATTGTTGATATTCTAAATGCCAATTATCTTTTTGCTTTTCAATCTGTTTAATCTTCAAACTATCGTAGACTTCTTTTGAAAGATTTTCTTCAATATACAATTTGGCAATTTTTTCTATTTGGACTTGTTCATTTTTATCAACTATTCCCGTTTTAAGATTATCAAGGTTATTAATTGTGGCATCTAGTTCATTTAATTCTGTTTCAATGTCTGGAAAAGGAGGGATCACAATTTTGTTAAAATCGTTGTTCGTGACACTCTTATTGTTCTTGAAACTGGAAAACCATCCTCCGATAATTAAAATCATAAAAAAAACTGATAAAATCCAGACAATTTTTGTCTTTTCATCTTCGGGCTTATCTTGAATTTTTTTGATGCTTTTGATAATTTTCTTTTTCATTTGTTCTTATTTTGGAGTTCACTATGCAGAGCGCAAAACTTACAGGCTGAAACATAAACTCTAAATTTATTATAATTTTCTTAAGCAACTTTCATGATTGTAATTTGCGCTTCTTCTTGAGGTAGGTCTTTCTTTTTTATACTGAATTTATCTACAGCGTCATTCGGAGAAACTCCATGTCCTTTGGCAAAATTATTAACATCATCAAGTTTTAATAAATCTCCAGCGACTCCTTGAATTTTATAATGCATCGGAATAACAATTCTTGGTTCAATCTGACTTATAATATTATTTGCTTCTTTCCAATCAATAGTAAAAACTCCGCCAATTGGAATAAAAAGAATATCAATTTGACCAATTTTTTCAAGCTGTTTATCTTGAAGACTTTTTTGTCCAAAATCTCCAAGATGACAAATATTTATATTTTCCATTTCAATTACAAATATAACATTAGACCCTCTTTTTTTACCGTTTTCGTTGTCGTGGTAGGATTCAATTCCTTTCACAGTGACTTTCTTGATTTCATATTCTCCTGCGCCATCAACCAAAAAAGGATCGCCTTTAAGGGTTTGAAAATTATTGTGATCGTAATGATCATGGCTGACCGTCACAATATCAGCTGATCCAAAAGGAGGTTTTAGTCCAGTTTTTTTGTTAAATGGATCAGTGACTAAGACAGTCTCTTTGCTTTGTAATTTAAAACAACTTTGACCATACCATGTTATATTCATAAATATAATATTTTAATATACTAATTAATATATTAGCTTTTTAACTAAATAAAATTTATATAATAGCTAGAATGTTAATATGTTTATACATTAGCATAAAATAGACCCTTTGACAATATTAAAATAATAGATTATACTTTAAACACATTAGCTTGAGTAAATTCAGTTGTTTGAATAAATAGCTGTTTTTGTTTAGTAAAAGCTAAAATCCAAAAAAGAAAGGAGAAAACTCATATGACAGATACTGTCAAAAAAACAAATGAGCAATCAGAAATGGAGGCTTTGTTAAACGATAAAGATGCTCCAAAAATTCCTACTGTTGGTGAAACAATCAAAGGAACCGTAATTGAAATAGGAAGTAGTATAATTTATGTTGATCTTGGTCCAATCGGAGCTGGAGCAATATATGGTTATGGAAAATTTGATGGTTTAACCATTTTTAAAGACTTAAAGAACGGAGATTCTATTGCTGCGACGGTCACTGACCTTGAGAATGAAGATGGTTATGTTGAAATGTCTTTGAAACAAGCTAGTCTTGAAATGGTTTGGGAAGAACTTGAGCGAAAACTTGAAGAAAAGGAAATTATCACGACTAGAGTCCTTGAAGCTAACAAAGGTGGTTTAATGCTTAAGATTAACAGCGTTCTTGGATTTTTGCCAGCTTCTCAGCTTTCCAGTGAAAATTATCCAAGAGTTGGAGATGGCGATAAAAATAAGATTTTATCACTGTTGATGCAAATGGTTAATAAAGATGTGAAAGTTCGAATAATTGGATTGGATAAGAATGAAGGAAAGCTTGTTGTGAGTGAAAAAGCTACTAAAACCGAAGAAGAAAAAGAAAAGGTTTCAAAATTGCAAGTCGGTGACATTGTTGATGGAGAAATTAGCGGTATAGTAGATTTTGGTGCTTTTGTCAAGTTTAGCAATAATCTTGAGGGATTAGTTCATATTTCTGAATTAGCGTGGAAATTGATTGATGATCCAAGAAAATTGTTTAATGTTGGGCAAAAAGTTCAATGTAAAATAATTGGAATTGATGATTCAAGAATTTCACTCAGTATTAAAGCTCTTGAAAAAGATCCTTGGCAAGCTGTGGCTGAAAAGTATCAAATTGGGCAAAGAGTTGAAGGTGAAGTCACTAAAATCAATCCTTTCGGCGCATTTATTCAGCTTGATAAAGATATTCATGGTCTTGCGCATGTTTCAAAACTTAATGAAGAGAATAAAATTGAAACTCTTGAAGTTGGAAAGACCTATAAATTTGATATTATTTCTATTGAAGCTAAAGACCATAGATTGGGACTTAAGCCGATTCTAAATGAAAACAAGAAAGAGAAAGAAGAAAAGAAAGAAAAAGTTGAAAAAGATGAAGAAAAGGACGAAAAAGAAAAAATAGAAAAGAAAAAATAGATAAATGTGGATAACTTGTTGATAAATAAAAGATGACCTACGATTTTGTTTGAGAAAATCTGGGTCATTTTTTATTTTTAAGAAAGTGATTATTGGCTAATATTAGGTAAAAATAAGGATTACAATTGAATGCTTGACCAATGTTAATATTTATGCTATACTGTAAATACAAGTTAAGAATGATCTTTAAAAAATAAATC
>JAGLSJ010000004.1 GCA_023270095.1 Minisyncoccota bacterium | reverse complement strand
TTGAAAACTCAGCATCATTTGATTCTTTAATAGTCCTTTTGCTAATATCAGTTCTCAGTGCTTTTTGGATAACAAAGTATAAATTTCTTCCAATTATTTTAACCTTGCTATTCTCCTTAGGGAGTATTTTATTCTTATTAATACTAGGAGATATATCTAAACCTTCTTTGTTAGGATTTGAACAATTATTTCTACAACGAGAAAATGCATTCCAACATTTTTATATAATCTCCTCTTCGGTTATATTCGCCTTTTCTTTAGTTGGCATCGAAAGATTTTTTTTACAACAAGAAAAATGGATAGAACAAAAAGAAGTTAAACTAAATCTCTTGGATTCAGGATATAATTTAAACCAAACAATCACGCTCATTTCGATTTTTCTAATATCATCGGGATCCTATGGCATATACATTATTCTTGACTTTCCAGCTTGGATCATTATGCTAATCATATTTCTATCTATTTTCTTTTCAACTCTATACCTCACAAAAATCAATTTTATAAAAAGCAAAGCAAGCGGAATTCATCTTAATTCAGCAAAAAATAAAACATTTATTTTATACTCTTTTCTACTCGGATTTATCATGTTAGAATTAGTTTGGGCATTAAGTTTTTGGCCAGCTAGCCACCTAGTAGTTGGCTCCATAATTCTTTCTGCTTATTACTGTTTTTGGAATATACTTAAAAGTTATCTCAAAAATGAATTTTCAAGAAAAACTGTTTTTTTAAATTTATCCTTTTTTATTCTATTTATTGGACTAATTATTTTAATTCAAAATTGGCAAATAAAATAAATAAACCTAATAATTAATACTCGCAATAACAAAACTAAATTACATCCAATGAAAAATATCACAATAAAATCTCTAAGAGATAAGCAAAACAACAATGACGATTCAGCAGAAACTTTTTTTAAAAAACCAAAAAATGAAATTAAAGAATTGGAAAAAAAATTGCCCAAGCCAAAAAGAGTTAATGCAATTTCAAAAACAATCCTTTCTGTTCTTTTCGTTCTAATTGTCGGAGGGATTGGAGGAATAACAATAGACAGATTCGCGCTACCATATTTATTATTTAAATATCCAGGCCTAAATCAATACGAATTTCTCAAGAAAGTAAATGAGGGAACAACCGTTTGGGAAGTAATAAAAGAAATAAAAATTTCCCCAGACGAAGCTGTAACAGAGGCTATTAAAAAAGTTTCTCCTTCTGTAGTTGAGGTTATGGAATTCTCAAGTGAAGAAAGTTCTTCATTTTATAAAGGATCAGGAATAATTCTAACTAACGACGGATATATAATAACTTCCATCGATAATATAACTCCAAAAGAAATAAATTCCGAAGATGAAAAAAGAAACATCATCAAGATAAAACTGAAAAATGAAAAAGTTTATGAAACAGAGCTAATCAAGGTTAATCTTCCTACTGGACTGGCAATCATCAAAATTGAGGAAAACAATCTTCCTGTCATTGCTTTAAGTGATTCAGAAAATCTCAAACTAGGAGAAACAATTATCGTCATAGATAGTGCAGTTGTGACGGATATTGTTTCAAAATTTATTGATGATTATTCTTTAAAAACGACGGCAGAAGAAGGTAAACTGGTTTTACAAAAAAGAATAAAGACTGTAAATTCTTTGAAAAACACATTTGACGGAGCGCCAGTACTGAATACTAAAGGAGAAATCATCGGCATCAGTCAAAGTGGAAATTTGTTTATTCCAACAAACGAAGTCAAAGATTTTATAGATAGTGTGATGGAAGAAAATTTATAAAGAAATTTAAAATAACAATTTCCATATAAAAAATGCGTTTTAAAATACGTGTTTTTTATTTATCCTCCTAAATCAGGCAAACAGTTTGGAGAGATATTTATCGTATTTCTAAATTTATTTTTTTACGATTCAAAAGTTTAGTCTTTAAAACATTTGCAAACAAGCAAAACCAAACTTTAGATAATAACTTTAAAACCCTAAAAGATTAATTCCAAGTTTTTTAAAAAATTGAAATATTGTTCAATTCTATTTGTATAAAGTTGGGCAACAATATATAATACAACAAGCAAATATAGTTGCAATAACAAAAATAAAAAATGAAAATTATTCAAAATATCAATATTCTCGCCCTCGGTGCCGAATCTTGTGGAAGATTTGCAGTTTTTTCTGACGATAAAATTTTTATATCGAAAAATTTTGGCAATCTTTTGCAGGATGATAATTTCAAGAATTATAAAAAAGCTGTTTTGAAGCAGATTAAAATCAAAAAGCCTGATGTGATTTTGACAGATTTACATCCGCTTTATGTTTCAACGGTTTTGGGAGAAGAGTTATCAAACAAATATAAAATTCAACATATCAAAATTCAACATCATCTAGCTCATATATTCTCAGCAATTGGAGATAAGCTTTGTTGTCCTGAATATAATGAGTGTCAGCCTGAGCTTATCGAAGGATTTCAGTCTACTGAGACTACAAGAGATTCTTCGACTCCGCTCCGCTCCGCTCAGAATGACAGTAACAATTTTAGACTTGATATAAAATATTCTCTACCAAATACTTTCTACGGCATTGCTTCTGATGGCACGGGTTTAGGTTTTGATGGGAACATCTGGGGAGGAGAAGTTTTTAAATTCCTCCAAGAAATTCCACACAACAAGAAGACTAGAGGATTTAAAAATAACCTAAAAATAGAGGCTCTTCGGCAATCCTTTGACTATGCTCAGGATGACATTCAAAATTACAAAATTGAAAGAATTGGCTCGCTTGAAGAACAAACTATGCTTGGCGGAGATTTAGCAGTCAAAGAACCGGCTCGTATGCTCATTAGTATTCTTAATAAATTTCTACCGAAAGAAAAAATATATGAAAATGTGAAAAAACATTATTCTAAAAACGAATTTGAGCTTCTTTATAATCAACTTCAACAAAATTTCAATTGCCAAACAACAACAAGCACGGGAAGAATTTTAGATGCTGTTTCAGTTTTGCTTGACTTTGCAAAAAACGAACGAAAATCAAAACACGAATCCATAAAAATTCTAGAAAAAAATTCAGCTATTCCTCATAAATTAGCTCCAAAAATTACATTCGATAAAGATTATAATAGATATATTTTACAAACAACACCTCTTTTTGAATATTTATTAAAAAACATCAATAAAAATAAAAAAAGACTTGCCGCAACTGCACAATTATATCTTGCTCAAGGGTTTTTGGAAATTATCAATAAAAATTCAAATAATCAAAACAGTAAAATCTTTTTCGCCGGCGGAATAGCGAATAATCAAATTATGTCCTCATATCTGGAAAATAATAATGTTTATACATCAAAAAAAGTCCCTCGTGGAGATGAAGGGCTTGCATTCGGTCAAATTATATATTGTTTGTCTAACTATATAAATTAATAAATTTCTAACAAATCCTTGGAATCAATTTTCCTTGGGGCATTTCAACCGGTCTGAGTCCACCGATTGAAGTTTTCAGAAATACTCCTTTTCCTTTCTCAATTTCACCAATAATTTTTGCTTCAGAATTGAACTTCTGAAGTTTTTTAACCACTTTGTCTGCATCTTTTGCACTCACACTGGCGATAAATCTTCCTTCAGATGGAAATGCAAAAAGATTAACTCCCAAAAGCTCACTGATTGCCACCACATCTTTTTTGAATGGTAGATTTTTCTCATCAAGAACAATTTTCACTTTTGATTTTTCAGCAATTTCGTTCAAATTTTCTCCCAACCCACCTCGAGTTGGGTCTTTGCAGACATGCAAGAATTTAGCCACGCTTTGTACTTCTTTAACAAGTGGTTGACAATCGCTTTTCAATTTTGTTTTATAATTAAACCTCTCGCTCAAAATCACCGCCCCATGCTCACCTAAATTTCCAGAAGCGATAATTTTGTCTCCTAGTCTTGCTCCACTGTTCGAAATTATCTTTTTTGCTAAACCAACTCCCGAAGTTGTAATTTCAATTTTATCAATTTTCCCTTTTTCGGTAACTTTTGTATCCCCTGTCACAACTGGAACTTTTGCTTCACGCGAAATCTTGTCAATTGATTTGATTATTTTTTCTAAATCTTTAGCTGGAAAACCTTCTTCGATCACAAAAGAAAGTGAAATTCCAATCGGCACTGCGCCCATTACAGAAACATCATTAATCGTCCCACACATCGCAATTTTTCCAATATCACCACCTTTGAAAAAAAGTGGATCAATAATGAATGCATCGGTTGTAAAAGCCAATTTTTGATTCCCTAGATCATAAATCGCCGCATCATCTCCTGTATTTTTCCACTTTCCCGTATATTTCATAATTTTCCGCAAATCCTTGAAAAATTCCCACGAAGCTTTTCCACCCGAACCAAGTTCAAGTGAGATTGATGAGTTTTTATTGAATGATTTTGATATTGACATATTTTTGGTTTTATATTTTTTTATGAAACTGCAAACCACTCCCAACCTCCACTTATCAAGAGAGGAGCTAGTGATATAAATTTTTAATAGACAAGAAAGACAGTTCTTGCAATATTTCTCACGAAATAATAATTTGTCATTTCGACAGAGCGATAGCGACGAGAAATCTATAAATATAATTTAACTCATTTATTATATTTTCAGATCTCTCAATCGTACCTCATTTCGAGATGACATTTTAATAATTCACAGTCATCAGCTTGAAAGTCTTGCTCTTGACAAGAATGTCAAATCGTGTTAAATTTGAGTGTAAAAGTCTTTTGTAAGGCTTTTTTAATTATTAATTTAATATATGCGTAAACGTTTTTTAAGCAGCGTAAAGTCAAAAAAACATTCGTTGATTATAACAGTTATTGCTATAACAATCATAATTACTGGACTATTGTCCTCTCAGCATCTTACGGGAGCAGTAATAGAACAAAAAATAAATAAAAATCAAAATAATTCTTGTAATATTAAAGAGGTAAAAGATTTTTCTATGCCAGAACTATCTTTTCAAAAAGAAAATTTATCAAACGAAGTTCTTACTTCAGAACAAAAAACAGAAGAAAAAGTCTTGGCCGTAATGACAGGTACTGAAGAGTCAATCGAAGGTTCAACAAAACAAAGAAAGCTTGTTCTTGTGACAGCATATTCTTCAACGGTTGACCAAACTGACTCTACTCCATTTATCACGGCAAACGGAACTCATGTTTATGATGGAACAATCGCAGCCAACTTTCTCAAGTTCGGTACAAAAGTTAAATTCCCTTCGCTATATGGAGATAAAATTTTTACAGTAGAAGATAGAATGAAGAGTGACTATAAAGTTGACATCTGGTTTCCTACTAGACAAGAAGCTCTCAATTTTGGAGCGAAAAGAGTTGAAATTGAAATTCAATAAAATTACAAAAAACTTATATAAAAATGAACAGCCTTAACTGGTTGTTTATTTTTTGTTGAAAACTTTTGACATAAATTTGTGAATTTTAAGAAGTTGTCTTGGAGTTTCAATACTAAAATTACTAGAAAATGTTTTTATGCTGAAATAAATCAGAGATAAAAATCCAAGTAAAACAAGGGTGATATTAATAAGTCTGAAAATCAAACTGAAGGCAAACCCATTGCTTTTGCCAAGATTCAAAAGATTGAATATAAATGTCAAAGACGCCTCAAAACTTCCCAATGATCCTGGAATTGGAATAAGATTAGCCAAGGTAAAAATAAAAAATATGGCTGCCGAATATGTCAAATCAATTGCTTTCCCCAAAGATAAAATAATTATCCAAACTGTTATTAAATACAATAATATTTCAGCAAAGGCAAGAATGAAGGCTCTAATAAATGTTGCAGTTTTGTTATTAAAAAATTGAGCGATAATTTTTTCCATCCTTTCAATATTTTCTTCTTTTCTCCCGATAAATTTAATTTTATCTAATCTCGTCGTTTTGATAATAAATATAAAAAATCCGTGACCGTCAGAATTGTCTTTGATAAGACGAGAATAAAAAAGATAAAAAATGAAAAAAGCTGAAGCTATCATAAATCCAAATCCATAAAAAACACTGACTGGAAGAGAAAAATAATGAACCAAAAAAAGAAATCCGAAAATCATAAACAAAAAAAGTGAGAAAAAATAGATTGCTTGATCAATGATCACTGAGGCGAATGATTTTTCCCAGCTATATCCAGATTCTTCTTTGATCATATAGGCTCTCACTGGCTCTCCTCCAACTAGCACAGAAGGAGTGATATAGCTTACAGCAAATCCAGCCAATTTTGCTCGTAGTAATTTTCCAAAACTTATTTTGTGACTATTTTGAGCCTCAATTATTATTTTCCAACGAAGAGTTCCAAAAACAAAAATTGCCACAAAATTTATTAAAAAAACAGCCAGAATAGCTGGCAAAGGAAAAATTTTAATAGTCTGGATTACACTCTCAATTCCAGCTTGTTGTATCGCTCCTACAAAAAGAAACAAGCCTAAAATCAAAGATAGTAAAAAAATAATTCTTTTCATTTTTTAATCAAATGGTTTATGTATTGTGCCGAGGGAGGGACTCGAACCCTCACGAAGTATAAGTTCAACGGATTTTAAGTCCGTCGCGTCTACCAATTCCGCCACCCCGGCATAGTTTTATATTTTATTGTCAATTTGGAGGCCTGGGTCGGATTTGAACCGGCGTACACGGTTTTGCAGACCGCTACCTAACCACTCGGTCACCAGGCCATATGTTCAGATATTTTATATCCTTTAAACATAGTTAAAGTTAGCATAAAATCAAGCAGTGGTCAAATCAAACCTCTGTAATTTCATCTTTATTGTCTTTCTTAATCTCTTCGATGATTTTTGGAATTTTCTGAAAATCTTTTTGTAGTTCTTCAAGTAATGACCGTTTATATAAAGTCGCCGCTGGATGATAAACAGGATAATATATTCTGCCATTATATCTTTTCGGCTTTCCGTGATCAATTGAAATCTTTTGCCCAGGAAGAAATCTGTCCATAGAATGCCTACCCAGAAGTACAATTAGTTTCGGTTTAATAATTTCAATTTGTTGATTAAGCCAATCTTTACACATCACAACCTCCTCTGGCTTCGGATCGCGATTTTCGGGAGGTCGACATTTAACAACATTCGCAATATAAACATCATCTCTTTTCAATTTTATTGATTCAATCATCTCGTTTAAAATCTTTCCCGCGCTACCAACAAAAGGCAGTCCCGCTTCATCTTCTTTTTTCCCAGGAGCCTCGCCAATAAACATAACCTCCGCCCGATCACTTCCCGAACCACAAACAACATTAATGCGAGTCTTATAAAGCTCACATTTTTGACATTGAGATATTTTTTGATTAAGTTCTTTGAGAGTCATTTTAAGTATTGTTAGAATGTTAATATGTTAAAATGTTAAAATGATTTTTACCATCTTACCCCAATATCCAATTTATCTTCTGATTTGCCAATTAAGCCAGAATCACTTTTCAAAAAATAATTTCCATCAATTGAATTGGCAAATTGAGAATCTTCGGAAAAATTATTATCTTGCATATTGCACTGCCCATAGCAAACAAAATTATTTTTATTATTCCAAATATTATTATAGCTAATTAAAATGTCTTTGCTTTTGGCGTCAACATTAATTCCTGCGCAAAGTTCGCAAATACCATTGTCAGAAATAATATTGTTGGTGATTTCAGCAGATGAATTGATAGTATAAATTCCAAAAGTTGCTCCGAGATAAGCCTTGTAATGATTATTATAACTTATAGTATTATGATTTATCAAGGCCGAGGAATTATACAAATCAATGCCAATCTTATTATCCGTGATAAGATTGTCTAATATATTGGGCTTGGTTAAAAATATACTGTTGGCTCCATACTCCTGTGTGGAGCTAACTTGTTTATTATCCTCATCGTACAGTTTTTCTTCTTTTTGAAAATTATAAACCTGAATTCCTTTGCTTGCAAATTGTAAAGCATTTTTTTGAATAACAGGAGCTGAGTTTCCTTTAATATATATATTAAATTCATTATCGGTCAAAATGTTATCGTGTATCCACGGAGATGAATCTTCAATTAAAATTCCGCTCAAGTTTTTGCCAGAATTTTTGATAATAAATCCAGAAAGCGAAGTTTTATCAGAAATACCATTTTTAAATGTGACAACATTACCAATTCCATTACCATTTAAGATTACATCAAAATTTTCTTTTTCAGTAAAAAGGTTTTCGCTAGAACTTTCTTTTTCTGATAAATTTTCTTCTTTATTACAGTCTTTAAAATCTAAATTTTCTAAAGAAGAATCTGCGATATCTTCTTCTGCGATTTCTGCTGATTCTATAATATCTTTGTTTTCACTACACAAGGAAATCAACGACGATGTAGGAATTAAATTTACTTCACCAGTTCCACGCAAGCTTACTCCTTCTCTCATAACTATATTTTCTTGATATTCGCCTGGAACAACTACAACAATATCTCCCTCTTTAGCATTTTCAATCGCTGTTTGAATTGACTTATAGTCTTCAGGAACTTTAATTATCGCTGGTTGATTTTGTCCTTCTACCACAATTTTGAGAAGAAATAAAGTTTCACTTTTTTTAAGTCGGAAAAGAATATTTCCAGTTCTGACTAACTTATCTACATATTTTTCAATTAGCAATTTTCTTTCCGCTTCTCTTTTTTCTTTTCTACTCTCGATTAAAGCTGATTCATCTTCTTCTTTACTGTCTTGTGAAATTCCCGTATTAATATTTTCTAATATTTTCTTTTCAATAATATTTTCAACTTCAATCTCGTTAATACTTTTTGATTGATTTTCATCTTTAATATTTTCAAAATCATAACTTGCACTTTGCCATGCAAAAACAATACCAACCAAGGATAATATAAAAAAAATTAATATAAAAATTATTTTCTGTTTCATTTTTTAATTATCTAATATAAAAATACTTATTTGTATTTATATCTTTGCTCTTAACTTTTTCAAAATCTCCAACTCTTCATCTGCCTTATCATTCGGCGTTTCAAGAATAAAATCCACTTTTTTAAATCTCTCATCTTGCAGAATTGCTTCAATTCCTTCTATTCCTATTTTACCATTTCCGATATTGTCATGTCGATCTTTGTGCGAATCAAATTCTGCCATTGAATCATTAAGATGAACTAGCTCTAATCTTTCAAGCCCAACTATTTCATCAAATTTGTCAAAAGTTTTTTGTACAGCTTTTTTGTTTCGCAAATCGTAGCCAGATGCAAAAGCATGAGCAGTGTCAAAGCATACTCCTAGTTTATTTTTCTTGATTTCTTTTTCAGTCTCTTTTATAAAATAGGCAATTTCCTCAAAATTATCTCCCATAATCTCTCCTGCTCCAGCAGTGATTTCCAGAAGAAGCTTAGCGTTAAATTTTTTTTCAATATCGTTTTGCAAAAATATTTTTTTCAAACCATCAATTAACTTTTCTTTGGCTTCTTTTTCCCCTAAATCTTTAGCACTACCGAGATGTGTCACAACTGCTTTTACTCCCAACAAATCTGCTTTTTGAAGCTCTTCTTTAATAGAGGAAATTGAACCATAATAAATCCTGCTGTTCGCGGAAGCAAGATTTATATAGTATGGCGTATGGATATAATAATTTTGAAGATCATATTTTTTTGCTTCTGCTTGAAAATCACTAGCAACTTTTTCGGTAATTTCCAAAGATTTTCCTCCGTGTGGAGATTTTGAAAACATTTGAAAACACTCACAACCAATCTCGTGAGCTCTTTGAGGAGCTTTTTCGATACCTCTAGCAATTGAAATATGAGCGCCAAATTTCATTTATTATTTTAGTTTTTTATATTTTTTAATAAGTTTGTGCACAAGATTTCTTATTTTTTCCGGATCTTTCTCATTATCTGAAATTTGGATAAGTTCTTTGAAAAAAGAATCTGCTTTAGAATAATTTCCATTGCCACTCTCTATATATTTTAAATGACTTTTTTTATAATTATTTATCCTCTTCATTGGAATTTCAGATGGTTTTTCATTATAATACAAACACATTTTAAACATCCAAAATTCAAAAATATGAGACTCTAATAATCCTTCCTTAAAAAACAAAAATTCATTTGTAAATAAATTCCAATATCTAAAATACCAAGTTTTAACTTTTTTCTGATTAATACATTCCACAGCCTCAATTATTATAAAATCATATTCCTTTGTAAAAGAATTCAAAACATTAATTTTATTTGCTTTTTGCCCAATATTAATTGATTTTGATATTTTTCTTATTTGCAGATAAGAAAAAATAACTCCAATAGTAATCGCAACGCTAGACATTATTTCCGCATAATATTTCAAAATTTCATTCATAAAGTTTGTTAATTTATCTAAGCTTTCTATATTTTTGAATAAGCTTGTGAACGCGGTTTTCTATATTTTCTTCATTTTTTTCTTCGTCTGCAATTTTTATCAACTCATGATAGAAAACATCCGTTCTAGGATAACTTTTTTCTCTGTTTTTCATATATTTCAGATGACTTTTTTTGTAACAAGGTGTTCTTTTCAGACAAGCATCAGATGGTTTTTCATTGTAAAATAAACATAATCTAAAAGCCCAAAACTCAAAAATTAATGGGTCAAGAATCCCTTGATAAAAAAACACAAATTCATTTGTATATAAATTCCAGAGGCGGAAATACCAAACATCAACCTTTTTTTGCGAATTACAATTTCCTATCTCAATCATCAAAGAATCGTATTCTTTTGTAAAACGACCAAGAACTTTTATAAAATTTGATTTTTTATTTATATCGATTGTTTTTGATATTTTTCTTATTTGCAAATAAGAAAATAGTACTCCAAAAATAATTGCTAAACTTGTCATAGTATCTAGCACATCTTTTAAAATATCATTCATTTTTCTTTATTATTTTTTAAAATAGCTTTTCTGATTTCTTCAACGCTTTTTGCTGAATCTGCATTATTAATTTCAAATCCTGAAGCAAGTTTATGCCCTCCGCCTCCAAGACTTCTGGCTATTCGGGATACATCAATACC
Source organism: Minisyncoccota bacterium (assembly GCA_023270095.1). GTDB lineage: Bacteria > Patescibacteriota > Minisyncoccia > JAHIHE01 > JAGLIN01 > JAGLLA01. The sequence continues at coordinate 5,783 of JAGLSJ010000004.1, read as the reverse complement.
TTTATATTCCTCGCTACGAAGACTTCCTTTTATTTTATTATCTACAGACTCAGTCAAAAGCAAAGAAAACTTTGCATCGCTTATTGTATTGATAACATTTACAAGTCCCATAAGCTCTTCTTCTTTAACCCCAAGATTGTCCATATCAGATTTATTTATATAAGAAACGGCCATTCCATTTTCTGGATCAGTTTGAATTCTCTCCAATGCTATTCCCCATAATTTTATCGCCGCCAAGCTTTTGGTGCTAAAAATGTTCTTTGCAATTTTATCAACGCGTGAACCTTTTTTCATAAATTCTGCGGCCGCCTGAAGTGATTCTGAGTCTGTGTTGTTATGTTGAAAGCCTCCAGTATCTGTAAAAATTCCAGTCAATAAACAATTTGCAATATCTTTAGTAATAGCTATATTCATTTCTTTCAACAAATTAAAAACTAAAACGGCAGTTGATGATGTCTTGTGATCTATAATTTCAACACAATTTTTAACATTATCACATTCTGTTTTGTTTTTAGGGTGATGATCAATAATTAACAAACTATCAAAAGAAGGAACAATGTTTTTAATATTATCAATACCCGTTCTGGAAAAAAGCGCGCAATCTAAAAGAACAATCAAATTTTGATGTTCTGGGTTAATTTCATTTTCAATTTGTGAAACTTTGGGCAAAAAATCAAAGACGCCTGGAATAGTATCTTTAGAAAAACATTTTACTTTTTTCCCAATAGACTTCAAACCTTTGGCCAATCCAAGCATAGACCCAATGGCATCTCCGTCTGGATTTTTGTGTGACAGAATAAGAATATTTTCACTAGATTGTATCAAGTCAATTGCCTGTTGCATAAGTTATTTTTATTTATCATCTGTATGTATTTTTTTAATCAATTCATCAATTTTTTTAACATGTTCTCCTGTTTCATCAATTTTAAAAACAATTCTTGGTAATGGTTTCATAACAAGTTTTTTGTTAATCTTTTTTTGGATGAAATAGATATTTTCTTTAAGAGCTTCTCTGACTTCATCCTTTTTCTCAAATGGCAAAACACTAATAAAAACATCCGCATAACGGAGGTCTTTGGAAACGCTTGCGCTAATGATTGTTACCAAAACATCTAGAGGAAAATTCATTTCCGAAAGAAGCGCTTTTCCTACTTCTTGCTTGATGAGTTCGTTAACTTTTTCAATTCTTTGACTCACAATATTTATAAATTATAATTATGCTTAACTAAAATATTAAATTGTCACTTCGAATCTTTTCAGTTTTGTCATTTCGTGGGAGTGATAACGACGAGAAATCTATAAACATAATTTAGCTCATTTATTATATTTTACAGATCTCTCAATCGCTAAGGCTCATTTCGAGATGACATTGTGTTTATTACAGTTTTCTTTTTACGAGTTCTTTTTTATAAAAATGCAAAACATCTCCTTCTTCGATAATAATATCTCCTTCATATGTTATTCCAGCATCATTTCCTTTTTTAACTCCTTTCACTGCCTTCTTATTTGCCTGGAGTTCTTTGATAACACCTCTTCCAATTATTTCTTCATTTCTCAATACTTCAATCAATGCTCCTTTTTCAACTTTTCCGCTTTCCACTTTCGCCCCTACAATCATATCAACTTTTTTGGCTGATTTTTTTCCAGATTTGAAAATTGCAATTACTTTTCCAATTCCAAGATCTGTCCTAACTTCTTCTGGCTCAAGAATCAAGGTAAGTCCTTCTTTGATTTCATCAACAAGCTCATAAATAACTTTATAAATTTTTATTTCTACTTTTTCTTTTTCTGCAAATTTTTCTAAAACAGGGCTGGCATTAACATTGAATCCAATAATTTCTGCTCCTGAAGAATGACACATTTTAATGTCAGTTTCGGTTATATTTCCAACTCCCATTTTCAAAATCTGAACTGCTACGGTTTCAGATTCGATAGTTTCAAGAATTTGAACTATAGCTTCCAGCGATCCTTTGGTATCTGCTTTCAATATAATATTCAATTTCTTCACTTTGTGAGATTTTACAAGCTCTTTTATTTTAGCCGTACTGAGAACTTTGTCAGAAGGACCATCTGACGACTGAAGCTTGTTAAATTCTTTTACTCTTGATTCTGCAGCAAGTCGTCCTGATTCTTCAAGAAGAAACGAACCAACTCTTGGAACATCATTTAAGCCTAAAATAGTAACTGGCATAGATGGAGTGGCTTTGTGAATTCTTTTTCCGCTAAAATTTTCAATTCTCTTGATTCTTCCCCATATAGATCCAGCACTGATATAATCCCCTTCTTTCAGTGTGCCATTTTGTATCAAAACAATAGCGACTGGCCCTATCTGAGCATCTATATGAGATTCAATTACAAATCCTTCTGCAATGTCTGACGGATTTGCCTTAATTTCTTCCATATCAGCCGTCAAAATAATCATATCTAACAGCTCATCAATTCCCTCACCAGTCTTTGCAGAAACATTAATGCAAATTGTTTTTCCACCCCAATCCTCAGGAGCAAGGTCATTTTCTGCAAGTTCTTTTTTGACTTTTTCAATATTTTTATCAGCTTTATCAATTTTAGTAATAGCAACTATAATCGGGACTTCGGCCTCTTTAGCAAATTTAATAGCTTCTTTTGTTTGAGGTTTAACTCCATCATCTGAGGCAATTACAATCACTGCTAAATCTGTGATATAAGCTCCTCTTTCCCTCATAGAATAAAATGCTTCATGCCCAGGAGTATCGATAAAAGTTATAGTTTCTCCTTTTTTCTTAACTTGATAAGCACTAAAATTTTGAGTAATTCCACCAGATTCTCCACTAGCTACATTTGTCTCAAGAATCTTGTCCAAAAGAGTAGTCTTTCCATGATCAACATGTCCCATAATCACAACGACTGGAGGTCTTTTTTTGGCGCCAGGCCCTGTATATTTTTTCATCTGTAATTTTCTCTTCTCGGCGATGGATTCTGATTTTTCCAGCGTAAAATCAAAATGATCCGCAATAATTTCAGCAGTATCAAAATCAAGATATTCATTTATGTTGGCAAAGATTCTATTTTTGATAAGTTCTGAGATAAGTTCTGTCGATTTTATTTCCATTTTCTCAGCCAAATCCTTAACCATGATTTTTTCAGGCATCTGAAGAACCTTTTTGATATTTTCAGTTTTGTCATCTTCTTTTTCGATTTCTTCTTCTTGTTGCTTGACCATTTTTATTTAAAATTATGTAATTTATCAACTATTTGAGGCAATCGCTAGAGCCTTCTCTTCTTCTTCGCTAAGCTTATATTCAGACTTTCCTTCAATAATTTGTTTTGAATAAACCTTAACCCCATCTCTTGAATATAGACTAAGTATAATAACACCGCTCAATGAATTGTCAAGAAGCGCAATTGCAAAACTTTGATTTCCACCGACATCTCCAAATGGATTAAATCTAACAACCCCTACTTTCTGAATACATTTTTTGATATTCTCTCGAATTTCTTCATTCTCTTTGTATATTTTGTCTATATTCTCGTTAATTTTGTTAGAATTTTTTATCTGATTGTAAATAACTTCTTCCAGATCTTTACTTTGTTTTCCAGAAAAAAAGCTTCTCGTCTTTTTCTTTATATTTTTCAAACTCAAACTTAAATAAATATTCCATGCAAAGAAAAAAATCAAAATTGCAATTCCTGCAATAATTACAGCTTCTTGATTATTATTAAAGATGTTTATAATTTCTGACATTTATTTTATATAGATTAAAGATAAAACTAAAAAAGCTACTATGTAACTATACACATAATAGCTTTTGTGTCGTTATAAGTCAATGAAAAATTCAGTTTGTCATTCTGAGGAGTTTATGACGAAGAATCTCGTAACTACTTTGCATAAAATTGTAAATCAATACAAAATAAAATTTCTCATAGAATCCCTCTCTTCGCTATCACTCGCTCAGGATGACGATTTTAATACATTCTATAATTCAAAAATAAACGATTTTAAATTCAAAAAATGACGGCCAAAGATCCTAAATAACACAAATCTAAATCTAACGATTGAGGAGAGAGATTTTTTTCGTTTTATAATTATTATAATAAACGAAAAACGCTATTTTTAGACCTGATTAGGATGACTTTAGTCGCCTTTTTTTGAAAATAATTATTCTTGATTTATTTCCTCTGATACTTTATCAGAAGCTTTTTTAAACCTACCTTTTTTTATTTTGTCATTCTGAAGAGAGTGTAACGACTGATAGAATCTAGATGTTAAAATAAGTGAATTAAATCACGGGATTCTATCGCTATCGCTCCAGAATGACAACTACAAAAGACAAACTTAAAAAAAGAAAAGAAGAAAATTATTTAATTTCTATTCGCTATATCATACATAGCGCTAGAAACATCTGAACTGTCTGGAGACTCTTCCCAAGGCTTTGTTGCCATATCTTTTCACCTCTGTTTGTTTGATTTCTTCTTTTTTGAGAATATTATTTTTTAATATCCTCCTTGTTAAATGTTTTTTCAACCCCTCTTTGCAAAACATAGAGGTTGATGTAAATGAGTCTGGGTATTGTTGGTTTAACGGGTCTATATGATTTTAGCCGTAACCTCAACTCTCTCCTCTTTTACATCAATCTATATGCTTTATTTGTTGCAGTGTGACTCAAGTGTCATCCTGAACTTGTTTCAGGATCTTTCGTAATGTTGGTATCATTCTAATAATCTCACAAAACTAGAAGTTGCAGACGATAGATTCTGAACTAAATTCAAAATGACAATTTAATTAAACAAAAAACGGATAGACATATTTCTTTAAAAAAGAGAGATATTATCTAACCGTTTTTTTATATAGAAAAGGCCAGTTAGCAGATTAAATCTATATTTATAGATAAATATATGATTCAATAATTCTCTCCTCAAAAAATTAATAATCGCTATATTCAATTTTTAAATTACTGCACTTTCTTACCACAACAGAATATCTTAACATACTTTGCAAATCTTGTCAAGGGGTTAATATAAATCCATTTTAGAATATTTATGGACTTTAATTTTTATGCTATAATATCCTTATGAATAAAATCTTAGAAAACTTAAACGACAAACAAAAAGAGGCCGTAACTACAATTAATGGGCCTGTTTTGGTTATCGCTGGCCCTGGTTCTGGGAAAACAAGAGTACTAACACATCGAGTGGTTTACGCTATCGTAGAAAAAAATATTCCCAAAGAAAGTATTCTGGCAGTGACTTTTACAAACAAGGCTGCCAAAGAAATGAAAAACAGGATTGTATCTTTGCTGGGAAGTATGGATGCGTTAGGTTCTGACAAAAAAGCATTTCATAAAGCAATTAATTCATATTCAACTTCTTTTGCAACAGACTTTCCGACAATCTCAACTTTTCACAGTCTCTGCGTGAAAATTTTGCGAGACGAAGCTGAACACATCGGTTACAAAAGAGATTTTGTCATTTTTGATAGCGATGATCAAAAATCCTTGATCAAAAAAATAATGAAAGAATTGCAAATTGATACAGAAAACTTCAATCCACGAACGATTTTGGCAGAAATTTCCAATGCCAAGAATGAACTTCGAAATCCAAAAACATATGAGGAGATGATTGACGGATATAAAGAGGAAACCGTAAGTAAGATTTATAATATATATCAAACGAGACTCAAAGAAAATAATTCAATGGATTTTGATGATTTACTTTTGAAACCAATTGAATTATTTAATAATCATCAAAGAATTCTTTCAAAATACAGAGCTCAATTTAAATATATTTTGGTTGATGAATATCAAGAT
>JAGLSJ010000003.1 GCA_023270095.1 Minisyncoccota bacterium | reverse complement strand
GGAATTAGACCAGGTGGAAATACTGCTGACTTTTTGAGTAGAGTTTTAAATAGAATAACTTTTCTTGGTGCATTTTTCTTGGGACTTATAGCTGTTATTCCTTTTATTGGTCAAGCTGTTACAAACGTTACAACTATGGCAATCGGTGGAGCTTCAGTTTTGATTGTTGTTGGTGTTGTTCTTGACTCAATAAAGCAAATTGATTCACAATTGACGATGCGTGATTATGATGAACTATAAAAATATTTACAGTTTATAACTTGTATTCCAACGGCCTGAATTTTATTCGGGCTGTTGTTATAAATAATTAGATTTCAGTATATGAAAAACTCACAAATTCAACAAGTTTCAATTAAAGGTTTTTTGTGTAGAGACGACAAGGTTTTATTTTTGAAAAATCCAAATGATAGATGGGAATTGCCAGGAGGAAGGATGGATTATGGAGAAAGCGTTGAGGAAACTTTTCAGAGGGAAATCAAAGAGGAGGTCGGATTTGAAAATTTTGAAATGGGGGATTTGATGAATATGTGGTCTTTTGTTAATGAAGAAATTAATCATCATTTTATTGTATTTGATTTTGAAATTTTGACAGAAGAGTCTATAATAAGATTAAGCGATGAGCATGTAGAATATAAATGGGTTGATGCTGATGAATTTGAAAAAATGGACATGAGAGAAGGTCATAAAGAGACTTTGAGAAAATATTTTAATAATTAATTTTCACTTTTTAATAATGAAATTATGCTATATAAAATAAATAAGGAAAAATTAGATAATATTGAAATCAAAAATGTATTAGAAAAAAGGGTTCAAGGGGTAGTTGGAAAAAATCTTAACAATCTCATGGGATTAGAATTTGTTTGTTTTGAATTTTCGGTTGATAATAAATATATTGATATCCTTGCATTTGACAGAGAAGTAAGTGCCCCAGTTTTAATTGAACTTAAAAAAGAAAATGATAAAGGACTTTTTGATCAAGGGATGGAATATTTTAATCTTTTATCAAATAGAAAGAATGATTTTCTTATTAAGCTTCATGAAGTTTTAAAGATTCCAGCAGACCCTACAAAAATTAGCTGGTCTTCTTCAAAAGTAATTTTTATTGGTAAAAATTTTACTGAAAGACAAAGAAGGGCAGTTGATTTTCGAGGGCTCCCTATAGAGCTTTGGGATTATGATTGGTATAATGGCGATTATTTTAAATTAGAACAAATTGGATTAGAGAAAAGAGCTGGTTTGGATATAAAAGAAATTAAAGGGAATGCTATATCAAAAATTGAGAAAGAGTTTAAAGAGCATACTGAAGATGAATATAAAAATAAAACTAGTGAAAAAGCTTGGGAAGTTTTTGAAAATTTTAAAGAAGAGCTTTTGAAATGGGATAGAGTAAAAATGAATATAAGGGGTAATTATATTAGTTTTACTTATAGGAATTGTGCACTTTCTTATATTTATTTTAGAAAAAATAAATTATTAATTAATTTTGGTAAAGAAGAATATAAATTAAATATTCCAAATAATTTAGAAATAAGAAATGTTAGAAAAATTCATCCTAATTGGTCAGCACATTATGAGGTTGAAATAAAGGATTCCAATAATTGGTATGGGCTTATAGTTATTGCTAAGCAAATATATTATAAAATTGATGAAGAATATCAAAAATAAAATTCACGGAGATTTAATCAAAAAATTATGAAATATAAAAACAAGTTATTTATAATTTCTGGACCTTCTGGTGCTGGCGAAGATAGTGTAATTGAGGGGCTGAAAAAAGTTCTTCCGATTGAAAGAGTTGTGACAACAACAACAAGAAAAAAAAGATCAGAAATTTTTGTTGAGGACTCTTATTATTTTATTTCCAAAGAAGAATTTGAAAAAGGAATAGAAGATAATTTATTTTTTGAATATGCCAGAGAATACAATGATCAATTTTACGGAGTCACAAAAAATGAAATTCAAAGAGTTTTGGAGTGTGATAAAATTGGTGTTTGGAAGATTGAATATAAAGGTGTAATGACAGTAAAAAAAATTATGCCAGAAGTTATCTCCATATTCATTATGACTCCAACGTTAGAAGATATTGAGAAAAGACTTATGAAGAGAGGAGAGGATTTGGAATATATTAAACAAAGAATGGTTTACACAAAAGAGTGGTTAAAACATAGAGATATTTATGACTACGAAGTTATAAATTATGAAAATAAATTAAATGAAACAATAAAAAATGTAAAGGATATTATTTTGAAAGAATGTGAAAAGTAAAAAAAAGACTCAAAGCATCAATCTTTAAAGACATTTCGAGCCAATTATATTTTTTTGTTGAGGATTTATTATTTTGAAATTATATAAAGCAATTCCCATTGTTCTAATAATAATCCTATTTCTGGAGCATTATATTGTGCAAATCGACTGTCTTTGCCGAGACATTGTGAAAGAATTTCTTTTATTTCAGTGACAGTATTTTCTTCTACGAGTCCGTCATAATTTTCATCAAGAGTATTGAGAATTGGCAATTCTTTTTCTGAATATTCTTTCGACAATAGAGTAAGAACTTGTGAATTAAGATTTTCTCTTAGTTTTAGAAATATCTTCAAATTTTCTTCACGTTCTTCTCCTTCTTTTATAATTTCTTTTAATGCTTTATTATTTATATTTGTTAACAACGACAATGCCTCCTGCAATGTAGTACTGTAGTTATAATAATTAATATTATAAATTTGTCAAGTATTAGAGAATATCTATATTAATAACTAATCAAAAATAAATGAAAAAGAATATCAATATTATTATTATGGGACCGCAAGGTTCAGGCAAGGGGACACAAGCAAGATTTCTTGCAGAAAAATTTGATTTGCAGATTTTTGAGACTGGGAATGTACTCAGAGAAATTGCGAATCAAGATAATGAGATTGGAAGAAAAATTAATGATATTATTAATGTGAGAGGACAATTTGTACCTTGGGACATTATGAAAAAAGAAGTTTTTGATTGGGGTTTTGATAGACTTGATAAAGAAAAAGGAATTATATTTGATGGCACTCCAAGGATTATGAAAGAGATTGAATATTGGAATGAAAAATTACCTTCTCTTGGAAAAAAAATTGATTATATTTTTTATATTGATATTTCGAAAGAAGAATCTGTGAAAAGAATTTCGAGTCGAAAGTTGTGTAAAAAAAATGCCCACCCTTTGATTGTTGGAAAAGATTTAAGTGAAGAAGAAACAAAATGTCCAATTTGTGGCAGTGAAGTTTACAGGAGACAAGATGATACGCCAGAAAAAGTTTTAAACAGATTGCAGTGGAATGAAGAAAATATGAAACCGGTAATTGAATATTATGATCAGAAAAAGATGATAACCAGAATTCACGGAGAAAAATCTATTGAAGAAATAAATGAGGAAATTCTCAGTTATATTAAGTAAAATTATTGCTATATTGATAAATTGTTATATTGCTACTAAGTATAATAATTGTGTTAATTGTAACCTAAAAAATGAAAAACAATATTATTCAAAAAATCAGAAAAGAATTGAAAAGTAATATTGATTTGGAATATAAAAAAGGTAGTTACAGATTTTTCAAGGAAGACATAAAATTGTATGGAGTTCGAGTTCCTCTTGTTCGAAAGATGAGTCAAAAATATTTTTCTGAAATTAAAGATTTAGATAAAAAGAAAATCATTTCTTTGTGTGACGAATTATTGAAATCAGGATATACCGAAGAGTCTGTGATTGCATTTGATTGGATATATAGAATTAAAAATCAGTACAATAAGAATGATTTTAAAGTATTTGAATCTTGGGTTGAGAAATATGTTTCAAATTGGGGAAGATGTGATGATCTTTGTTCTCATGCTTTTGGGTATTATATTTTTCAGTTTCCAGAGTTTTTGCCAAAAACGGAAAAATGGACCAAATCAAAAAATCGATGGAAGAGAAGAGTTTCTGCAGTTTGTTTGATATACTCGCTTCGAAAAAAGAAATATCTTGAAAATGCTTTTTCTGTTGCAGATATTCTTTTGGAAGATTCTGATGATTTAGTTCAAAAGGGGTATGGCTGGATGCTCAAAGAAGCAAGTAATATCTATCTTGATGAAGTTTACAGTTATGTAAATAAAAACAAGAAAAAAATGCCGAGAACTGCTCTTCGTTATGCAATTGAAAAAATGCCAAAGAAAATGAAAACTGAATTAATGAAAAAATAATATAAATTTATGGCTAGACAAAAAATAAATCTCAAATCCAAAGCGGAAATTGAAATTATGAAAGAGGCTGGAAAAATTATGGCTGATATTTTGAAATTGCTTGGAGATAAAGTCGCTCCTGGTGTTTATGGAGATGAAATTGAAGAGCTTGCAGTAAAACAAATTAAAAAATATGGAGTAATATCTTCTTTTAAGGATTATCAAATTTGCAAAGAAGGAATTCCTTTTCCATCTGCAGTTTGTTTTTCAATCAATGATGAAATTGTACATGGCTTTCCTTTTGGAAAGGAAATTAAAAAAGGGGATATAGTCAGTATTGATTTTGGTATAAAATATAATGGATTTCATGCTGATAGCGCAATTACTGTTGGAGCTGGAAAAATTAGTAAGACGGCAGAGAAACTTATTAAAGTTACTAGAGAGTCTTTGTATCAAGGAATTAAAGAGGTTAAAATTGGGAATAGAATGGGTGATATAGGTTTTGCAATTCAAGATTATGCTGAAAAAAATGGATTTTCAGTTGTTCGTGATTTAGTTGGTCATGGAGTTGGAAGATCGATTCATGAACCGCCAGAAGTTCCAAATTTTGGCAAGAAAGGGGAAGGAATGAAATTATGCACTGGAATGACTTTTGCCATTGAACCGATGATAAACGTTGGAAATTATTACATTAATTGCGATGATGAAGATCAATGGACGATTCGAACAGAGGACGGAAAATTGTCAGCTCATTTTGAACATACAGTGGCAGTGACAAGAGAGGGGTGTATAATATTAACTGAAATGAGGTAGATTTAACAGTTAAAGATGTCTAGTTTAATAAAAGGATAATTTGCCTTAAATTATAAAATAATAATTTGTCATTTCGACAGAGCTATAGCGACGAGAAATCTATAAACATAATTTAGCTCATTTATTATATTTTTCAGATCTCTCAATCGTTTAACTCATTTCGAGATGACATTTAAATAGTATTTTGCAATTTAAAATAATTTTATGAAAATACTTTCAATTGATTATGGAGATCGAAAAATTGGCTTGGCAATTTCTGATAAAAATCGAAAACTCGCCAGTCGTCTTTTGACATTGGAAAATAAGTCATTAGAAACTTCAATTTTAAATATAAAAGAGATTATCGCCAAAGAAGGTGTTGGTGAATTTTTGGTTGGTATTCCTGTTGGCTTGAAATCAGAAAGTGAACAAGCGAGAAAGACGGAAAAATTTATAGTTCTTTTGAAAGATGAAATCAATCTTCCTCTTCAAACGATAAACGAAGTTTATACCTCAAAAATGGCCGAAGAAAACCTTTTGCTCTCTGGTGTAAAAAGAGAGGATCTAAGAGAAGTTATCGATCAAGAAGCGGCACGAATTATTTTGCAGGATTATTTGGATCAGAGGAGTTAAAAAAGTTTTGTTGCGAGGTTGAATTATAATTTGATTGTCATTCTAGTGAATTTAATAAATCGAAGGATATAAAAATAAAGTTATAATGTAATTCAAATAATAAATATATAAATTAAACTAAAATGAAAAAAATACGAACACGATTTGCGCCAAGTCCAACTGGATATTTACATGTAGGAAGTTTGCGGACGGCTTTATATTGCTATTTATTTGCAAAGCATAATGAGGGGGATTTTGTTTTGCGAATTGAGGATACGGATAAGGCTCGCTATGTTGAGGGTTCAATTGAGAATTTAGTGAAAATTCTCGATTTTATGGGTCTTGAATATAATGAAGGAGTATCTGCAGATAATGACGGAAAAATCGTTCAAAAAGGCAATTTTGGACCATATATGCAGTCAGAAAGGCTGGAAATATACAAAAAATATGTTGATGAGCTTATAGAAAATGATTATGCATATTATTGCTTCTGTAGTCAAGAGAGATTAGGAAAAATGAGAAAAAATCAACAAGTGCAAAAATTAGCTCCTATGTACGATGGGAAATGCAGGGGATTAAATAAAGATGAAGTTCAAAAACTCCTTAATGAAAAAACTCCTTATGTTGTGAGATTGAAAGTTCCCAAAGAAGGGTTTGTGGAATTCAAGGATTTAGTTTATGGAAAAATCAGAATTGAGAATAAAACCATTGATGATCAAGTGATTATAAAGTCAGACGGATTTCCAACTTATCATTTGGCAAATGTTGTCGATGATTATTTGATGGAAATTTCTCATGTTATTAGAGGAGAGGAGTGGCTGCCTTCAACTCCAAAGCATATTCTTCTTTACAAAGCGTTTGGTTGGGATATGCCTGAATTTGCGCATCTTCCGCTTTTACTTAATCCTGACAAGAGCAAACTTTCCAAAAGACAAGGTGATGTGGCTGTTGAGGATTTTTTACTTCAAGGATATCTTCCAGAAGCACTTTTGAATTTTGTTTTACTTCTCGGTTGGAATCCAAAAACTGAAGAAGAAATATTTTCGCTGAAAGAAATGATTCAAAGATTTGAGCTTTTAGGAGTGAATAAAGCTGGTTCAATTTTCAATACCGAAAAACTTGATTGGATCAATGGGATATATATTCGAAAAATGAATTTAGACGAGCTAACAAAATTATGTGTGCCGTTTTTAATTGAAGCGAAGTTAATTAAAGAAGTATCAAGTATCAAGTATCAAGTATCAAGCACCGACGAAGAAATTGATTTTGAGTATTTGAAAAAGGTTATTGCGCTTGAACAGGAAAGAATGAAAAAGATCTCTGAAATAGGGGAGTCTGTGAAGTTTATTTTTTCTGATAAACTTGATTATGAAAAAGAGTTATTGATTTGGAAAAAAATGACTATTGAAGATGCCAAGAATAATTTGCAATTAGTTTTTGAGGAGTTAAAAAATATTGATGAGAATAATTTTCAAAGCGAGAAGCTACTTGAAATTTTGAATGATCTGGTTGAAAAAAATAGTCTCAAGAGAGGAGAGGTTTTCTGGCCTCTTCGAGTTGCTCTTACAGGACTCAAAGGATCTCCTGGACCATTTGAAGTCGCGGAAGTTCTTGGGAAAGAAAAAGTTTTGAAAAGAATTGAGTTTGCGATTGAAAAATTATAGTTGTGAATTGTAGTCTTAGATGGTTGAATAAAACTAAAAAATATGCTATAATTAAGAAAAATAGTTTTAAATTACAACTCTTTTTAATTTAATGAAAGAAAAACGGAAGAAAATAGAAAAGCTAACTTCATTATTGCTTATAGTATCTTTTGTTTTGATGCCTTTTTCTGGTATCAAAGCTGATTTAATTGGAGAAATTGAAGATAAAATTGAAGAAGCAAATAAGGTTGTTAAAAATTTGGAAAATCAAGCAGAAGAATATAATGATATTATAAAAGATCTTCGAATTCAAAAACAAAGTTTGGAAAATGAGATTGAGCTTCTTGATGCTCAAATTGCTCAGCTTGATGTTGAAATACAATCAACACAGGCAAAAATTGAGCAAACAAGTTTTGAGATTGAAAATTTAATAGCTAATATAGTACAAAAAGAAGAGGAAATTAAAAATCAAAAAGAAACTCTTAAAAAACTGTTGCGAAAAATTAATGAATATGACAATGAGTCTATACTCGAAATTCTTCTCAGTAGCGATGAACTTTCAGAATTTTTCAATGAGGCGGAATATGTAAATACAATAGGAGAAAAGATCAAAGAAACTCTTGATAATCTCAACAGAACCAAACAAGAACTTGAAGAGAAAAGAGAAGAGGCGCAAGAGAAGAAATCTGAATTTGAAGAATTGAATAAAAAACTTGTGGTTCAAAAAGAAATGGTTGATGCTCAAAAAGAAAGCAAAGAAAAATTACTTAGAGAAACCAAGGGAAAGGAAAATAAATTTCAGGATTTGTTGTTTAATGTGAAAAATCAGAAAAAAACTCTTTTAGGTGATATAAATAGACTCACAAGAGAGATGGAGGTTGAGATTGCAAAAATTGCAGCTATGGCAGAAAGACCGTCTGAAAATCTTGCTTCGACAAGTTGGTATTTTTCACAGAATGATTCTCGGTGGAAAGGTATGACTATCGGACTTTCAAATTCCACAATTGATGATTATGGATGTGCGATTGCATCCGTTGCTATGGTTTATAAATACTATGGCATTGATATTGACCCAGGGCGACTTTCTAAGCAACCAATTTTTTATCGTGATTTGATAAGTTGGCCAAATCAATGGAGATATCTTGATCTGGTGAAAAGGACAGGACACAATCCCAACGGACTAACAAAGGCTGATTGGAACTTAATTGACCGAGAAATTGCCAGTGGTCATCCTGTAATTGTTTTTATCAAGGCATTGGGAAGAGGTGCTGGACATTATGTTGTTATTCATAGCAAGGATTCGAAGGGATATGTTGTTCATGATCCAGTTTTATGGAATGGACAAAGCGGAGCAAATATTTATCTTTCAACGACTCAGAAATATTTGAGTTCTATATACAAAACAAACACTATTGTTGACCAAATGATAATTTACAATTAGTATAATAATATAACCGAAAAGGAGGAAAAAACTGGAGGGAAAGTAATAATATTTTACGACATAAAATGTATAACGCATTAGGAGGAAATTGAGATGAGAGGCTGTGTATTCTGTTCTGTAGTAGGAGAATGTGAGGGACATTTAAGAGATAATTGCAATCTTTATAAGGCAAGATTAGCAATTGAACTGGCAAAATATACTAGAACAAAGCATGGGGAACGATGTTTATAATAAATTATTAAATAAGAAAGTAATATTTCTTATTTTTTTATGTGAATTTTTCTCAAAGCGAACTTGATTCAGAATCTATTGTCTGTTAACACTAGTTTTATGATTTATAGGTAAATAAAAACCTATACCACAAAAGATTCTGAATCAAGTTCAAGGACAAATTATATTTTCTGTATATTTTAAAATAAAAAAGACTTACCTAACAGTAAGTTTAAAAAGTTAGCTTATGTCGTAAAACCTACCTTGTGCGACATAGTATTTATTTTAAAAATCACTGCCCTTCTTAACAAATTATAAATAAAACGCTAATTGAATATTTTGCAAAAAATAAATTTTATTTTCCTAATTCTTTTTTTATTTTTTTTATTTCACTTTCGATTATTTCTAATTCTTGCTCTATTACAACGCCATTTTTACCTTTTACTATTAAAGGAGCTTTTTTGCCATTGTTATGCTTAAGAATTTCTAAATATTCTATTAATTTTTTTAGTTTAGCTTTTTTTTGTTCAAGAGTTAAACCCCTATCTCTTCCACTGATTTTTTCAGAGATTAAAGGTTCGGATTTATTTATTTCAGATAGTATTTCTTCCCTTTTCTTTTCCTCTTCTTCTAATTCAGAGGTTATTTTAGAATCAACTTCTGTATCTAGTAGTTCGTCCATTTCTCTCTTATGATTATTGTAAAATGTTTCTTTACTCATAGTATTTATTATAAGAATTAATTTATTTTAATTTAACCTTATATTCAAAATAGGGATGTTTTTTAAAATATTCAAGCTTAAGCTTCCATTTCAAATTTATATCACTTAACTTTTTAACCCTCCTATTAATTAATATTTTTGGATTAACGAATCGATTCTTTTTCTTCCAACAATAATCATACTCCTCCCCTTTTCCAACGATTTCAATTTTATGATAATCAAGATTTTTCATCTTTTTTATTAATCTTGAAATTTCTTTGTCTTTCTTTCCTTCAATAATTTTTGTTATTTGGTGATCATCTAAGGAAAATAAGTCTTCTTTTTTAATGTAATCTTTTTCGATGCTGTGCTTGATGATTTGAGCAAGGATTTTGTGATTTACGGTCCAAAAAGCAGAAGACCAGAATTCATTATTTAAAACATAATATTGTTGAGCAAAAAGATTTGCGACAAATGAATTGTTAAAAACAAACTCCCCTTTCACAATCTTCAAAGAACTGATAATTTTCTTTGCCAATTGAATATTCATTCCTAGGGGATCTCTCAGTGTATAATCTATTCTGTCTGCAGCTATATCTGGCAACTCTTGATCAAGAATAATATGTTTTTGATTGTTTATAATTTTATCTAAATTATAACCGTTCTCTTTCAAAATTTTTCCAATATGAGAATTCGATATTTTTTCATATAAAATGCTATCAGCGAATTCTTCATTGCCGTCATTAATAAATATTAAATCAAGTACATGTGAAAAAGCTCCGTGAGAAATGTCATGTAAAAGTCCGGCGATACATTCATCCTTTTTTGCTCCGAATTTTTTTAATAAATAATAAACTCCGACGCTATGTTCAAATCTGCTAAATTCAATGTCAAATAAAAAGCAGTGTTTGAAAATTCCAAATTGTGACACATCTTTCAATCGTTGAAAATCTTTGTCTTTGATGATTTGCTCAATTAAATCATCATCAATCACAATTTTATTCCAAATTTTATCTTTTATAATCATTTTAATATATCTTATCTCTCTCTTCTTTGATGTAATTTATCCACTCTTCAAAAACTTCTACGAATGTTTTGAATGGGGCCTCAATAATAAAATCAAGAACAAAGGCGAATATATTTATGTTGGAAAGTTTAGTTGAAAACCATTGTCCCATTCGAAGAATTGGTATTGAAAAAAGATCTGTTGTAAATGTTATGATCCCCTCTTTTCTCTTTAAAACAACAAGTTCTCTTGCATTTTGACGGATTCTGACGCCAAAATAGCTTACAACACTTAGAAAAAATAAGAATAGTCCAATGCTCATGACATTAAAATTCAATCTTTGCAAAATAAGAGTTATAGTTCCAAAAGAACCAATAAAAACAAAGGCATAGAAGAGTTTAAATACTCTATGAAAAAATGAACTGTTGCGCAAAACATCTTTCATCATAAATGGGTTCTCGTGATATTCGTTATATATCATTTCTTTTATTCCTCTAACAATGGCTTCTGTATTTTTTTTACTTGGAACCTTGATTGTCACTACAACTAAAAGCATTAACAAAGGAGGAAAAATAATATTTACACCTAAAGCGAAATAGTTTATATGTCCAATAATATATTTGTCAAACGGAAGTTCCATAGCAATGGCTAATACAACTTTGGTTATGAAAATATAAACAATACTTCTTGTGGCGGCTCTTTTTAATTTTATTTTAGCTTCCTTGTATTTTTTTATGCACGCTTCTTTAATCGCATCTTCGATATGAAGATGATGCACAAAAATTTTATCAATGTTCCCAGCATTCCTAGTAATCACATTTTCTAGTATTGTAAAATAGGCAAGGTTTTTTTTGACAAATCTCGAAAAGTTTTCACCTAAAGGATTGTCAGTTTGCTTTTCGATATCACTGATTATTGAAAATATGTTTTCAGACATTTTCATAATCAATGCTTCTGACGGAGCAAAAAACCATTCAGGATGATTCATCTCAAACAGTCTATATCTGATTAGAGATGCATCAGATTTAGTCAAGTTTCTTAAAAGGGCAATATAGATTTGATTTTTTTTGTCTTCTTTATTTATTATTTTTTCTGGAACTTTCAATTTTTTTTCTATAACATCTTTTGCAAATTCAATAAGAGCATCTTCTCTTTTGTAAGGAGCTATTTTTTCTTCAATTTCGCAAGCAGCAAGTCCTACCGTCCAATCAAACAGATAGTCAGGGCTACTGTTTTTTTCATTATTTTGTTCAGGAAAATTATTAATAAATAATGTATATTTTTCAATAATTTGCTTAACTTCATCAATTCTTTTTTCTGGAATTTTATCGTTTGGCAAATATCTTGCTCTAATCAGTTCATATATTAGAAATTTGGCGACATCAAGTTCATTTTTTTCCGTAGTTAGTCTTCTCTTTAAGATTCTTTCTATGGCAGTTTTCCTCAATAAATGATCTTCTTTATAATCTACAGAATTTCTTAATTTTTCATATAAAAAAGCTATTTTACTTGAAACTTGATGGAGCTTAATTCTTTCACCAGCTGTTTCGTTATAAGTTTTTTCTAGTTTTATGGCATTTTTATAGTCTTCTATAAACTTTTTTCCTGCTTCAGAAATATTTTTAGGCATATAGATAATTTTAAAATTCTCACTTCAATATAGCAAGATTAACACAAATTAAAGCAAAAGTCAATCACATATAATTTATTTTCAAAAAATTATTGATACGAATGTTCTTGATTTTTGAATTAAGTATTTATAAAACTCCTATGTTTTTTAGTTTGAAAAAACATCTTGCACATGCCTTAACATCAACTAGAGCGTCATGAGCATCTTCGAAGTCTTTTTTGAATAATTTTATGTGGAGTTCAGAAAGTGAAGGCCATTTATATCCATAATTTCCTGGAATTTTACAATATTCAGTGGATAACTCTTTTGTGCAAAATTTCTCTGGTGAAAATAAACTTTTTTGAATCCCCTTTCGCAAGAATTCAGCTTCAATTATTTTTTCATCAAAACTCATATTATGGGCAATCAGAAATTTTGTTTTGTTTGTCATATCGGAAAATTCATTTAGTATTTTTTTTAAAGCAATTCCCTTTTTCTTTGCTATTTCCGTTGAAATTCCATGAACCTTAGATGCTTCTTCTGGAATAATAAATCCTTCTGGTTTTATAATCTCACTTTTACTTGAAATTTCTTTTCCATTTTCATCAAAATAAAGCCATGCAATTTGAACGAGGCGAGGCCAATTTTCCAAATCAGTTACTGGAGCATCCCATTTTTTTGGAAGCCCAGTTGTTTCTGTGTCAAAAAATAGATACATAAAATAAATAATTATAGATTAAATTTTTTCATCTAATAAGTCTTTTTCAAACTTCAAAATACCCTTAATATCTTTTGAATAGTTTTCTGTATCTGGAAAATCAAGATTTTGAATTTTTTGATATACAATTTTGATTAATTTTTGCAATCTCTGGACATCGTCACTTTCAATTGTTAGTGAAAGTTCAATGAGTTCATTGTCTTCTGGTTTTACAAACTCCAAAACACCAGTATTAACTGTGAACTTTCCTCCAAACTCTCTTGAATTTTCGACTAATAATTTATAAAAAACAAGTTGATTTTTATATTCCCAGCTATTAATTTTTTTATTATTATCATCCCATTTTTCAAATGCTTTTCCAGTTTTATAATCATATACTTCTATAATCTTGTCGTTCTTATCTAAGTGAATTCTGTCTAATTTTCCAGTAATATCAGCTCCATCAATATTAACTCCTTGAGATGAAAAATCAAATTCACAAATATCACTATAATCAAGTTTACTTTTTTTATTTTTATAATAAGCACTCAGATCATCTTTCCCTCTTTCAAGCATTTCTTTGAAATCATTTCTATTTAATCGATATTTACGAAGAGCATCTTCAAAAATTTTTAAAAATAAATCAAGACTAGGAACAAGTTTTTTTTGCTTAAATTCAGAATAAAAGATGTGGAAAGCATTATGAACTGCAGAGCCATAGGCAATATTTTTATTTTGTGTTTGGGGAAAGTGTAATAATTGTTTTTCTAAAAACTCTTGCGGTCCTCCTCTGCCTACATTTAGAAAAGTGTTTAAATGGGTTACACTTAGTTTGTAATTTTTTAATTGTGCTTGAAGCAAATCTTTTTCATTAATATTTTTAATAATATGATTATTAATTTCTAGTTTCAGCTCAATCAGACTCTCAAGATTTTCTTTTTTGATAAAATCTTCTTGATCTTTTTTGATAAGTTCAACGTCTTTGTTTTCTTTTTTTCTTTCCTCTTTTTCATCAGTAAGATTTAAGAACCTCAATTTTATTTTTTCTTTTCCCTTACTGTCAAATTTATAATTCGTGAGATATAGATTTTGTTTCGCTCTAGTGAGTGCAACATAAAAAAGTCGAAGCTTATCCTCTGTATTGTCTTTTTGCGGCGCAAGATCAATATTCATAGGAAAACTCAAACGACCGTTATTATTTTTCATCCAAAGATCTTCGCTGCAATCAATCAAGAAAACAGTATCAAATTCTAAACCCTTTGCGCCATATGCCGTCATCAGATTGACAGATTTTTTATCATCAGAAAACTCACTTGCCACATTCAGCGCAATATGATGAGTTTCATGTAAGTTAACGAAACCAACTACATCAGCAACGCTCAAAGTTTCATGCCCTTTATACTGACGAATAGAATTAATAAATGAATGCAAACTTGTTAGATAATCTAAATATACAGACCTCTGAGAATTAAATTTTTTCTTGGAAAAATAATATTCTTTATACGGACTTACAAACTCACAATCTTCCAAACTTGCGACACCAGTAATAATATCGATTAATTCTTCGGCCGTAAAATCATTAGCCTTGTTTCCAAGTAAAATTAGAAATTTAGCAATGTTTCTGATTTGCTCGTCTTCATGTTCAATCATAATTTCTAGCCATCTTTTTTTATTTTTATAAGCTTCAATTGATATTTTCCACACCACAATTGGATTAATCTCCAGAAAAGAAAAACTTAAAATTTCTGGCAAATATTCATCAGCCTCCTTTTCACTGATATTGTTAATCGAATTAATAAACTTAAAAATCGTGATTATCTCCTTAACTTGCTTATCTTCTAAAACATTTTTTTTCTTTGTGTAAAAAACTGGAATATTATAAAAATCAAGTATTTTCGCAAAGTCTTGTAAGGTTTTATGTTTTGGCGCGATAACCGTAATACTTTCTGGGTTACATTTTTCTTGTTCAATTTTCCGCTTAATTTCCTTAGCAATCCAAATCATTTCATGAAAACTTGTTTCAAATTCTTTGTTAATAATTTTTCCGTTTTCAATTTTTATATTTCCAGCTGAAAGGTTTTTCGTAATTTCAGAAATTTTATTTTCCAATCTATCTGATCCCAAAGTAATTGTCTTTCGAGCTAAATCAAGAATATCTTGAGTAGAACGATAATTTTTTTGCAAAACAACCAATTTTAAATTCTTATATTTTTCAATATAATTAATTATATTTCCTACATTTGCACCCTGAAATTTATAAATTGCTTGATCATCATCACCAACCGCTAAAATGTTTGGTTCTCCATCACTTGTCTCAAGATTGATTATGTTGTCAAGCAATCTATTTTGAATATCATTAGTATCTTGAAATTCATCCACTAAAATGTATAAATACTTTTCGGCAATGTTATATTTCAATTCTGGATTTTCGTGTAAAACTTTTGCAGTATCTAAAAGCATGTCAGAAAAATCATAATATCCCCTCTCTCTAAGTTTCTTCTGATATTTTTTATAGATATCGGCTAGTTCAATTTGTTTCTCAATCTTCTTGAAATCCTTCAAAACCCTTTTCTTTTTCTTGTCATTTGTCGTAAAGCTCATTTTCCATTCGGAAAGATATTTCGTTTTCTTTTCTTCAATTGATTTTTCAATTGCTCCACTTAAACTTGAAATAATCGATTCTTGAACGCTCTTGAATTTTGTTTTGTATTTTCTTTTTTCAAAATTTATATTTTTAAGATCTTCTATAATATTTTCAAACTCTGGCAATTTTTTCTTTGAAATAGTAGCTGAAAAATATCGGTCAATAATTTCTTCAGAATTTTCAAAAAACCGTTTATTCTCTAAAGTAATATCTAAAAACTCGTTAGGAGTCAAAGCTTTTTTCAAATCGCCAATTCTTTCTAAAATATTTTTCAGATAAACATATCCCTGCTCAGGATGATGAGCATTTAATTTATTATTATGTTTTAAACCTGACAAAATGTCCTCCATGATTTCAACTTGCGCCAAATCATCCACAGGGTTATATATCGCCCCTTGATAAAAATATTCAGGATTTTGATTAATAATCTCACTTCCAAAACTGTGAAAAGTATGAATTGCAATTTTATAGGCGTCTTGTCCGATAATGTCACTGAGTCGATTGCGCATATTTGTCGCCGCCGCTTCAGTAAAAGTAAGACACAAGATATTATTTGGAAATACATCGGTTTTTTGCAAAATATTCGCCACACGCAAACTCAGAAGTTCTGTTTTTCCACTTCCAGGGCCTGCCACAACAAGCATTGGTCCATCAATGCAATCAACCGCCTCTTTCTGCTCTTTATTTAATTTTTTATATCTATCCTCAAATTTCAACATAAACAAAAAACTATAAAAATAAAATAAATTCTTATAGTTTTATTATAGCAAAAAATTATAATTTATGCACTTAAATTAAATTGTCATCTCGAAATGAGCGGTAGCGATTGAGAGATCCGAAGACGTGATAAGTGTGAAAAATAAAGTCTATAGATTTCTCGTCGCTATTGCTCCCACGAAATGACAAACACAAAAATATTAAATTTTTATCACTTCTACAATTAATCCGCAATAAATCCGCCGGCTTGAAGTTCCCAAAGTTTTCTGTAATGGCCATTTTCTTTTTCAATTAATTCCTGATGCGTTCCATCTTCAATGATTTTTCCTTCATCAATAAAAACAATTCTGTCCATTTTCACAATTGTGGAAAGCCGATGAGCGATAACGATTACCGTTTTCTTTTCCATTAATTTATCAAGTGCGTCTTGAATTAAACTTTCTGAATGTGAATCAAGACTTGAAGTTGCCTCATCGAGAATTAAAATCGGGGCATTGCGCAAGATTGCTCTAGCGATTGCTACCCGTTGCCTTTCTCCTCCTGAAAGCTTCACTCCTCTTTCTCCAACAAAAGTATCATATTTTTCTGGTAAGTCACTGATAAACTCATGACAATGAGCAAGTTTTGAAGCTTTAATCACTTCTTCGTCAGTTGCATCAAATTTTCCATATCGAATATTTTCCATCAAGCTTCGGTGGAATAAAATTGGATCCTGAGGCACAAGAGAAATATTTTTCCAAAGACTTTCTTGTGTCACTTTTGAAATATCTTGACTATCGATTAAAATTTTTCCACCAAAAACATCGAAATTGCGAAGTAATAATTTGATAACTGTAGTTTTTCCAGCTCCAGATGGACCAATAAGCGCCACTCTTTGACAACTTTTGATTGTTAAATTAAATTTATCAAAAACTTTTCTAGTCTTGTGATAATAGAAATCAACATTTTGCAATTCAATTTTCCCTCTTTTAATCTCTAGCGTATTTGCATTTCTTACATTTTGAATTTCATGTGGCGTATTAAAAATCATAGTCATTTCTTCGGCATCTGCTAAATTTTGATAAGTTCTTCTAATCATCTTTCCAAAACTCCAAATATGCATAAAGATAATCAAAACATAAGATTGCAATAGAACAAAATCACCAATGGTAAACATATTTTTTTCCCATAATTTTATGCCTACATAAAAAATTCCGACTTCTAGAACAATCATAAGCAAGGATTGAATTGCTTCAAAGACGTTGTCTAAATTAAAAGAAAACTCAGCCAACCTTCTAACTTTTTCATTTAAATTAAAGAAATTTTTTGTCTCTTTTTTGTATCCACAAAAAAGTTTTAAATTTGAATTATTTGTTATTGTGTCAGAAAGAAATCCAGTAGCTTGTGTTTGTGCTTCAGCTCTTTTTACGTCAAATTTCATTTTATATCTAGCCATAAGCCAATTAACAATCACAAAAATAACAAGCCAAATAACTACTATCAAGCCAAGAATAAAATGACTCCAAAAAAGAACCGTAATTATAATCAACATCTTAACAATCAGCGGTATAAAATCCCATAGAACTCTATCGAGAATATCACGAAAAGAATTAGTGAAATAACCGACTCTTTTTACTAAGGCACCAACAAAATTATTATTGAAATAAGAAAAAGAATGTTTATGTAAATATCTAAAACAAGTATTTTGTATGTCTGCAACAAGCTGAGCAAAAATATGAGTTAAGGCAAAAGTTGCGATTCTCCAAGCGATCCAACCTATAAAATTTATTATCAAGATTACTATTAAAACATCAACTAATTTGTTAACGAGAACCTCTTTTGCTTGTTCAGCTCCCAAGACATCAAAAAACTTTTTATAATATAAAGGCAGAATAACATTTATTGAAGAACCAGCTACAATAGAAAAAAGTATTATCAATCCTGATAATTTATATTTTAAAATATGACTCCAATATATTTTTAGCGTTTGTTTTGTGTTGTTTTTCATAATATTGTGTAAAATCACAAAAATCGCCAGAGGACGATTTTTTGGTTTCTTATACTAAATTTAGCCCTTTCAATTCTTCATACTTATATAAACGATTGAAACTTAAATTTGTTACAAAAGTATGTATTTTAAACCTCTTTCCTTCCAACGCTTACATATCTAAATCCTAGTTTTTTCATTTCTACGGGAGAATAAACATTCCTTCCGTCAATAATAATTGGATTAGTAAGGATTTTGTTGATTTTATTAAAGTCTGGTTTTTTTAATTCTTCCCATTCTGTTGCGAGAATCAGTGCGTCACAGTTTTCAAGCGCATCATATTTATCAGAATATAAATTTATTTTACCAGTTATTTTTTTATGATTTCGAACATAATCATGGTTAACTTGAGGATCATAGGCATTAACTGTTACATTTTCATTATGAAGAAGATTTATAATATCAATTGCTGCAGATTCTCTGATGTCATCAGTATTTGGCTTGAAAGCAATTCCCCAAACACATATTTTTTTTCCTTCCAAATTTCCGATTAACTTTTTAATTTTATTTATTAAAAATAATCTTTGATTAGTATTTACTTTTATAACTGATTTGAGAAGTTCAAAATCATAATCATGACTGAGGGCAATATTACTAAGCGCTTTGACGTCTTTTGGAAAACAACTTCCACCATATCCAATTCCTGCATTCAAAAATTTATTGCCAATTCTTGAATCTAATCCCATAGCATAAGAAACATCATCAATATTGGCTCCAACTTTTTCGCAAATATTTGCGATCTCATTTACGAATGAAATTTTTGTAGCCAGAAATGCATTACTGGCATACTTTATCATTTCAGCAGTTTCTATATCCGTATTAACGATAGGACACGAAAAATCTTTGTATAGTTCATTGATTACAGAATTGGCTCTTTGAGAATCACTTCCAATAATAATTCTTTCAGGATTAAGAAAATCATCAACAGCGCTTCCTTCTCGCAAGAATTCTGGATTTGAAATAATATCGAATTCAACATCACACTCATTTTGTATAATATCTCTGACAAGATTACCTGTTCCAATTGGAACAGTGCTTTTGTTTACAATTACAGTATATGCAGAAATATTTTTTCCAATTTGTTCGGCAACCTTTTTAACATAAGAAAGATTCGCTTCCCCGTTTTCTTTTTGTGGAGTTCCTACTGCAATGAATATAATTTCGCAATTTTCTGTTGCAATTTTTATATCAGTTGTAAAATTAATTTTTTCTTTTTGTGAGTTCTCTATAACTAATTTTTCAACTTGAGGTTCAAAAAAAGGAACTTTGCTACGCTTAAGCAGTTTAATCTTGTTTTTAT
>JAGLSJ010000002.1 GCA_023270095.1 Minisyncoccota bacterium | reverse complement strand
TTTTTTATTATAAATTAATTGATTAATTGTTTGATTATCTAGTTTGTAATCTGTTTACTACAGACTAAATATAACATAAAATAAATTTTGAAACAACGCCTGAACAACAACTCAACACAAAAACCTTATGAATAAAAAGTGTCTTTATAATAATTAAATTAAACTCTCATATAAATCAATAATTTTTTCCACCCATGGAGCAATTTCAAATTTTCTTGAATTAGTTTTTGCGTTTACTGACATTTTTAATCTCAAATCATTATCTCTTGTAATTTTCAAAACACTTTCAGAAAATTCTTCTTCTGACTCTGAAGTCAAAAAGCCGTCTTCTCCATCTTTTACAATATCCTCAATTCCACTTGCTCTAACTGCCACTACTGGGCAGCCAGCTGCCATCGCTTCTACTGCCACAAGTCCTTGAGTCTCTGTTTTTGATGCAAAAACAAAAATATCACTTGCTTGATAAAGGCTGACGATCTCAGTTCGATCAACAAGTCCTGTAAAAATCACTCTATTTTTAATCCCAAATTCCTCTGCCATTTTTTCTAAATCTTTTTTCACAGCGCCATCTCCAACTATCATAAACTTTATATTTTGATCCTTCTGAGAAATCTTTGCAAAAGATTTTACCAAAAATTCCAGATTCTTTTCTTTCGTCAATCTACATGCAGTAATGAGCATGATTTCATCTTGCTTAATTTTATATTTTTCTCTTGTTTCTTTTTTCTTGCCCGTATCATTTGCAAAATTATCAATATTTATTCCGCTTGGTACAATTTTAACAGAAGTTTTAATTCCATGATCTTCTAAAAGTTTTTTAATTGCAGTTGAAGGAGAAATAACAGTATCACACTTATTTGAATAACCAACTGTAATTTTTCTGATATATTTTTTCGAAATAGAACTTGGCACAAGCGGAATATAATGAGAATAATCTTCATATTTAATATGATATGTAAAAACCAATGGAATATTTAATTCTTTCGAAAATTTCATAGCCTCAGACCCCAAAGAATATGGCTGATGAGAATGTATGATATCTAATTTTAGTTCTTTAATAATTTCTTTCATCTTAGATCCAAAAAGAACCGGAATTACATAAAAATATCCACCATAATTAAAACGGATGCTTTTATAACGAAAAATATTATCTTCTTCATCTTTATAATTTGGATATTTTGGAGCAAAAATAAATACTTCATGCCCAGCTTTTTCAAGACCTTTTGAGAGGTTGATAACCGAAGTTTCCATCCCACCTTTTGAGGGTGTGTAATAATTTATAAACATTCCTATTTTCATAAATATTATTTTAACATATTAATTATAAAACTTACTAATATTTGAATAAATTTCTAGTTATCATTATAAATTTTATTTTTAGTTTCTATTATTATTTTTAATGTTTTTTATTTTTTTCATCCCCTCTTCTGTATGATAAATTATTCCATTCCAAAAAGAAGGAATATATACAACACTAGCAAAAATTAAAGCTATTATAATAACTGCGTCATAACTCATACGAGTCCAATAATCATCTTCGAGCTTAAACCACATTCCAATCTCATCAAATGTTAATCCCAACCCAATACCATATAAAACTCCAATTTTAAGCCGATTTTTAGTGTTTTGATAAACAAGAGCAAGAAATCCAGCAATAGCCATTGTAACTATTCCATAATTAAGATGATGTACATGATAACCCTTAATATAGAGATAAGGATCTTCTATAATTCCAAAAACACCTAAAAGGACATAAGACCTTACAATAATAAATGTTAACAAAAAAGAAACAAGAACAACAAAACTCATTCTCTTTTTGTGCTTTTTGATAAATTTGTAGTAAAATAACTTCAATTTCGTGAATTAATAATTGAGATGATAATTATTTATATCTAATTTCTATTTGTGAAAATTTAAGATCTAAATCAATATCCAATTTTTTCATAGCCTTTTCATAGTCATGGCTGATGTATTCTTTGTATTTCTTTTCCAATCCCAACTTTTCAAAATTATTAATAATAAAAAATTTGTTAAAAAATATCCTAATTCCAATGTTTTGAGGAATCACAATCACAATTTTAGATCCGATTGAATTAACTATCATATTTTTCATATCTTCATTTAAAAATATTTCACTTGAGCTACCGCTTGTATCAAGTGTAAATTCCGAAATATTAAAATCAGAAAAATCAAATTTATTGCGACTTGCATACGTTTTTGCTCTTATCTTTATAGGAACATTCTCACCAACTCTAATATCCCAAAGATGATTATTATCCCAAGGACCAAAAACATATTCGCTATCAGAATTATTTGATACTGCATAAATATCCTCTTTTTCAAATTCCGTAAATTGTTTATTTGGAATAATTCCTTTCGGAACCACAAAGCTTCCCGAAATTGCATTTTCATTTTCACTAGATATTAATAATTTTCCAAAAGAAAAATCAACATTTAATTCTGTAGTTTTATTATTAGAAGAAACTTGCTGATATATTTTGTATAATTCTGCCTCTCTTTTATGAAAAAAATCACCATTTTGAGAAACAAACACAATCCATACTACAAAAAATATTACAACCAAAGGGGACAAAACTTTCAAAAAAGCAATCTTTGTTCTCTTGAAAATAACCTCAATTCCCACAACCACAAAAAATAGTGGCCATAATCTCAAAAACTGGAAAAGAATATTAAACTGAATAAATCCAAGAGTTATCCACAAAAAAACAAAACCAAAAAGAAGCATATAAAGTCCACTTGATATTTTCTCCACAATTGTTTTCATATTCTTGTATTTATTCATTTGATGTTTCCATTATAGCACAAAATATGAATTTTAGAATAAAAAATTCATCACCATAATATCAAAATTCCTGACTAAACGATTAATGTATTCGAAAATAAGAATATAATCAAAATAAAAAGCGAGAAACCAATTACGGTCTTCGCTATGTTTTTTCTGTAAATTCCAAATAAATTTTGTGAATTTTGAAAAACTTCAAAATCACATAAGTCTTTGGAATCAACACCTTTAATTCTCCTGAAGAAGTCTCTTCAATCGTCCATTCTTGAACAATTGGATGACCAGTAACAAATTTTTCAACAAAATCTTCGTCTACTCCTTTAATCAAAGGTCTTTCATTATTTCTTTTTTTGAAATAAAGTGCAACATGTGGCATCAAACTAATACCTAAAATATTCAGTCCAAAAAATATAATTCTTATTTTATGGGCATATACTTTACCTTCTTTCGCCAGTTTTTATCCCTCCTAAATAAATTTATTTTTTCAATAATTTACAAAAGCATTGATTCGCCATTTAACAATACCTAGATTTTCACATTCATTAATAAGTCACTGAATTATTCCCATAATATACCATCTCCTTGAATTATTTTATAAACTGACTTTTTATTATACACAAAACAAAACCTGTGTCAATAATTTCACTTTAAAATCTTGCAAAAAAAGACTAATCGTTGGATTAATCTTTTTAATAACGATCTTATTACATATTATATTAGCTTCCTTCTAACTCAGCGTTTATCATATTTCTAAAATCCTGAATTGTTGGCAAATATTTACTATTTCTCGAATTAATTACCTGTTTACCGTTTATAA
This sequence comes from Minisyncoccota bacterium, assembly GCA_023270095.1. Lineage (GTDB taxonomy): Bacteria > Patescibacteriota > Minisyncoccia > JAHIHE01 > JAGLIN01 > JAGLLA01. The sequence goes on along the minus strand of JAGLSJ010000002.1, from coordinate 28,127 downwards.
AAAAAGCTGGAGTTCCGTTGATTGCATCTTTTTCGCCCTGCTCTTTTTGTTTATTTATCTTATCAAAATATCCATTTCCAGCAAAACACTCATTAAACTTTTCCTCATCAACCCCAACTTCCTTGGCATAGATCTTCAAACCTTTTTCCTTCAAGCCCCTCTTTCCTGTATAAAGTTTTTCATGCATTTCCCAAAACTTTCCTTGCTCTCCCGCACATTCAGAAGCAATTGAAGCTCCTTGTGCATCTTTGTGAAATTGAAGCGGATAGTGTCGATATATTAACTTTATCTGATCTTGATATTCATTTATTACCTCTTTTACCATACCGTAAGAATTTCTACAAGCAGGACATTCATAATCACCATATTCAACCATTGTAATTGGAGCATTTTCAGGACCCTTTATATTTTCAGCATTACTCCAATTTTTATCTTCTTGATATGAAGAACTTTTTAAATCCGAAGAAGAAAAATATATTATAGTTCCAAAAAGAACCATAATTATTACAATAAATAATAATGGACTTGATAATATTTTTTGCATAAATCCCGTTTTATTTTTATTTTTCATTTTTTCAACATTAATAATAAATAAAACTAATTATTTAGATAATTCATTGTCTATAACATTCTTAAATTCCTCAATTGACAAAATTCCTGACAAAAACTGATCATTAACAAAAAATGCTGGTGCTCCTCTTACGCCATAATTTAATCCAATATCTAAATCATCATATACTTTCTGGGCATATTTATCAGAATCTAGACATTCGTTAAACTCCGCAACATCTAGCTTTAACACCTTAGCATTATTCTTCAAGTCTGGAATTGTCAATTTGCTTTGATCTTCAAACATCAAATTATACATTTCCCAAAACTTTTCTTGATCATTTGCACACTCCGAAGCTTCAGCTGCCTTTTGCGCATTTTCATGTTCTGACGGTGGAAGTGGAAAATGTTTATAAACTAATTTAACCTGCTCTGGATAGCTTTCCAAAACCTCATCAAGAACATTTTTCGCTTCTTTGCAATATGAACATTCGAAATCACTAAATTCAATTATAGTCACTTCTGCATCCGCAGATCCCTTGATTGCATCACCATCTTCTATTTTTGGCGCGCCAAGATTTCTGCCAACAGGAATTCCTGTTTGAACTGCATCTAAAAGATAACCATCTTCATTCTTAATCAAAACATCTCCTATCTTTTCATATTCTTTGATTCCTGAAACATTAGAACTAAAAACAAAAGCTGGGATTGTTTTGATCTCAAAAGAATCTATCAATCTTTTTCCTTCCTCTGAATCAAAATTAATATTAACGGCGTCCATAGTTGGAACAATTGTTTTTATTATATCTAAAACGCTTTCATATTCACAATTTTCACAATTTTCATCTGAAATAACATTTACTATGACGATTGGATCTTCGAACGCAACCCAAGTTTTCCCATTGTTTTCTAAAACATTTTTTTCAATATCAAAAATATTATCATTTTTCCCAAAAAGATCGATTCCAAAGCTTCCTGAAATAATAATTCCAACAACAAGACCAAATAATATCAAAATTACATTGGAATCGATGCCTTTTATTGCCTTTTTTCTTCCTCTCTTTATTTCTTTCTTATCGTTAATGTCAACTTGTTCTTTTTCTTTGTTAAAATCTTCTAGGTTATTTATTTCCATAATATTTTATTTATCGATAAATTTATTAAACATTTTTTTCTTTTTTGCTATAAAAAATACTAGGGGTAAAAGCAATAACAAGATCCATTGCGTATTCGTAAGTCCAACGTAACGACTATTACAAAAACTTAAATCATCACATTTAAAAAACTCAATGAGAAATCTTGAAACCATATAATAAAAAACAAAAACAAAAGTCGAAACTCCTTCTTTTGTTTGTCTTCTTTTAAGATAGCAAATTATCAAGAAAATAACAAGAACACTCAAAATGTGATACAAAATAACTGGATGTCTGATAGTTTCATCAACATAAACTCTTCCCCATGGCAAAGTTGTAATTTGACCGATATGATCATAAATTAAAAAACAACCAACTCTAATGGTAATTATTGCCAAAATTGCGCCAGGAAGAAAAATATCTGTCAATTTAAAAAAATCAATTTTCTTCAATCTAGTATAAAAATAAAATATTATACTTGAAAAAAATACACCTCCAAGCAAAGAAAAACCGCTACTTGAAAAAATATAATTCTCTCCTTCTCGAAACGCATCGAAATTGAATATTATATAAAATATCTTTGCACCAGCAATCATCGCGATGGCTAAAAGAGGTAATAAATCCCAAACATAATTATCACTAATATTTTTCCTTTTAGCTTCTCTGAGAGATAAAAACAAAACCACCAAAAATCCAAGAGACGCCATAAGCCCCCAAACTTGAATCGTAATAAACCCTATGCTAATTTCATTAAATGAAAAATATGGAATCATAATATTGACAAATTGATATTATTGTGATATTTTTTACTAAATAGCTAATATATATTTGATAAAAGGAGGCGTTGTATTGCCAGGTAATAAAGTAGCAAGAAAAAAATTTAGGAGAACAAATAAAGAGATGTGGAGTATTAAACGCCATTTAGAAGGCGAGATAATAAAGATTGGGAAAGCAGGTTTATTTTATGTGGATTGTAATGGAAAAATATATCACATAGAAGTATTAGAGTTTTCCGAGTCTTCAATAAAATATAAAATTTTAGGAAAACAATATAATTTTTCTAAGAATGCTTTAGAAGGATTCAGAAAAATAATTAAACTGAATTCAAAGTCAGAAGATATTACACCAGCCCTAGCAGTAACATGCTAGCTGGTTATTTTTTTATACTTCGTAATTTTCTATGATAAGAAATTGCGAACCGATGTGCTTCATCGCGCATTTTTTTTATAAATTCAATGTCAGGAAAAACATATCCTCGAGAAGCTGAAAAAAACAACTTCTCCCCTTTCCGATCTGGTCCCTTAGCAATCGCTACTATTGGAATATCTAAATTATACTCGTTCAAAATCATACTAGCAACATTTTTTTGTCCAAGCCCTCCGTCAATTATAATTAAATCTGGCAATTGCCAATCTTGATGGGCAAATCTTCTCTCAAAAACCTCCCCAAGCATAGCAACATCATTTGCTCCAATAACAAATTTAATTTTGAATTTTCGATATTCACCTTTGTCTGGCTTTCCCTGAGAAAACACAACCATACTTCCCACAGAAAATTTTCCTGATATATTTGAGATATCATAAGCTTCCGCGCGAAGAGGTAGTTTCTTTTTATTTTTATAAACAATATCATCGTCCTTTATAAAGGCAAAATCACGAATATGTTGAAGAGAAAAAATTTGATTTCTAATCTCTGATGCTTTCTCAAAATTTTTCTTATCAGCTTCATTTTTCATCTCTTTTTCAAATTTTTTAATAACACTGTTTTTCTTTCCTTCTAAAAATAATTTTATATTATTAAGAATCTTCAAATAATCTTTTAACGAAATATCACCCACCCTTCCAGAAGGAAACCCTTTAATATAATATCCTCTGTATAAATTTGCTGTATTAAATTTTTCAAACGAAGAATTGAAAATTTTGACAAGCAAATTCACGACTTTCTCTGCTTGAGGTTTGCTGATATATGGACCAAAAATATATTTTGCTTTCAATTTTTTCTTATCTGTTGGACGAGAAATCAAAACTTTTGGATATTCTTCATCAGTTATCACAATATTTGAAAAAGACTTGTCGTCCTTGAGTTTTATATTATATTTCGGCTTATGCTTTCCAATTAAATTCGCCTCAAGAATTAAAGCCTCGACAACATTATCTGTTTGTCTAAAATCAATCCTACGAACATCATCCACAAGAACCGTAGTTTTATTATCAAGCACGCCTGTAAAATATGAACCAACTCGATTTTTTAGTGATGTTGCCTTTCCAATATAGATAATTTTACCAGATTTATTTTTCATCAAATAAACCCCAGACGAATCTGGAAATTCTTTAATTTTCTGTTTTATTTTTTCTTTCTGATTCTGCATTTGAAACTATTTTAAAACTTATTATTTGTCATCCCGAGCAATAACCGAGGGATCTCTCTTTATTTCACAAAATCCAACTAAATAACAATATAAGGCTGGAAGCGGCTCCTCCATTTCGCTCTGCTCCAATCGGAATCACAATTATATTTATTATACAAAATAACAACCTAATTACAAGTTATCTTAAATATTAACAATTTACAACAATACTCTAAATAATTCAATGCATTGCTCTTGCCTTATTCATTTTTTTCCTATATACTTAAAATTGTTAATTATCGCGGGGTAGAGCAGCGGCAGCTCGCGAGGCCCATAACCTCGAGGACGCAGGTTCGAATCCTGCCCCCGCAACAATCTAGTTTACAACATCTGGCTTATAACAAATAATAGAAATATAAATTTGTTGTAAGTTATTTGTTTTAAGCTTTAAATTCATTTGTCAGAGTAGCTCAGTTGGTTAGAGCGCGGGACTCATAAGCCCGAGGTCGTGGGTTCGACCCCCACCTCTGACACAAAAAATAAAGTTAAATTTTTACAAAATTTAATATGAACAAAGATAATCTCGATTACAATAAAATAACAGATTTTTTATTTGAAATTGGAACTCTTCGCAATATGAAAAGAATGTACAATAGAACAAACGAATACAAACAGTAAGGGAAGTTCCGATAAACTAATAAATTTCTATTTCATAATTCTATTTTTTGCCTTAAATCCTAGATTCCCTTCTATGAGGAAATGACAAAAACTGCGTTTTTCAGAGGTTCTTAAACAACAAGTATTTACAGGTTTAAAATTATATGTTATAAGTTATATGTTGTATGTTTTTTGAAATATAAATAAATTTGGGGGCGTAGCTCAGTTGGTTAGAGCGACTGCCTGTCACGCAGTAGGCCACCGGTTCGAGTCCGGCCGTTCCCGCCAGTTAAAAGACCACCTTTACAGGTGGTTTTTTTGATAATTTATATTCTTACTACTATTCTTAAGTTTCAATAAAATACAGATAAACATCATTAAAGAAAAATATTACTCTATTTATATTACCATTCTAATCTAATATTTCGGCTAGTTTTTTTATACTCTCCAATAGAATTAACACGAACACTTCCAGATTCTATATAAATAATTTTGTAATTACCGTTAAAGATATTTTCAGATAATATTTCGTCATTATCGCTATAACTACTAATATCTAAATCGCCAACTCTGATTAATTTATATGAAATATATTCTGCACCCGTATCCGCCAAATAATAAGCCTGAGATGAATGAAGCTTATTGAGAGTTGTCTTAATTTGCTTTAATAATTCACTAGTTAGAAACAAGCCAACAAATAAAAGTAGAAACATAGTAGTTAATGTAATTAACAGAGCAACTTGACCTTTTTGATTGTCGAAATCTTTTATATTTTTTTTATTCATACAAACAATTATTTTCAAATATTAAATTTATTCATATATTCTAGTGACAACACTATTTTGAAGTAAAATATCTGCGCCATATTGACCTTCAGACTCAATGTTCATAACTATTGTGACCATAGGTTGTTTATCTGAAAAATCTTCTGGCGTATAAAATACTAAATTATTTATTGCTATACTTGAAGAACTAATTCTTTCTCCATTCCTAGAAATATATTTTCCACCTGCATCGCAACTTCCGCTTGCATCAGATCTACAATATTCTGTCAAAACATCATCATAATTAGTAAATTCAATAATATGATCACTGCTATTTTCTTGACTGTCATCTATTCCAATGGCCATTTTTAACTCTCTAGACATAGTTTCCATTAAATATCCTGCCTCTCTTTGAACTGTATATAATTCAATAGTCCTTTTTTGTGAAACACTTCCATTTATAAATATGCCAACAACCGTAGAAATTACAATCGAAAATAAACCAATAGCAACTAATGCCTCTATTAGCGTAAAACCATTTTTTATTTGAATTTTTTTAATCATAATGAATTAAATTATATTCCAAAATTAAGTAAAGCTGATGCGCAACAGCTTATTTCCAATTGTAAAGACGAGTCTTGATTTCGATATTTGCAATATTCGGATGAGATACATTTGAAGTAATCTCCAAGCAATCTGTAGCTTCAAGAGTTTCGCAATATTTAATATTCAACCATCTTATAAATTTAGTTTTCTCCCCCAATGTTTCTCCGTCCACTCTAGGATGAAAATATGAATTAGAATCTTTGAAAACTTCTTTTTTCCACTCTTGACCTGCATTGTTTACTGTATCAGCCTCCCATCCTTCAGTAAAATCGTAGTCATCTTCAGAATCTGTATCTTTAACAATCATCACAAAATCTTTAGTTGGGCATATTCCTAGATTACATATATCAGTTACCCATGTTATACCAGGAGAATCTGTCTTCCAATTAGTATCTCTCAATTGCCTGATAACTTCAATCTGTTCTTCTGCTAAATAAATAGCAATCAGCTTATCTCGATTACTAATTCCACTTTTAATATTATGACCAAAAAGTGATAATATTGAAACAAGACCGATAGTAATAATTCCAATCGAAAAAATAATTTCGATTAAACTAAATCCATCATTATTTAAATTATTTTTTTTTGTAAAAAATATATTTTTCATTTCTCAATAAAACTAAATTAATGCATATAAAAAAACAAAGGCTCAAAGTACTTGATGTATAAAATATAATAATATCAATAAACCAATCAAACTTTACAACATTAAAATTTTCTTAACAAAATATTTTATAATATCAGTTCAATAAACCAGAACTACTCATAATAACAGTCTTAGAACCGATAGTATTACTAACTGTAATTTCCAAGTTAAAAAAATTTGAACTTATTTGATTTTGTTTGTCTATAAAAACTTTTCCATAAGGAGATGTAAAAACCAAATCTACTTCTCCGTTTGAATCTTCAGTGCCATTTATTTTCAAAGATGTAATTTTAACTCCCCTAGAAAGCTCAATCGCGCTAACTTTCTCGCTAACACTATTATATTCCATATTACTATCCTTATCGGCAAAGATAATATATTCGTTTGAATCTACTAGAAAATTAATTCCATAACCACCAGCAGGATATGAATCATCAGATTTCAAAGTACTATAAGCATAATTTTGAACCATTCTTATATCACTGACAATCTGCTCCATACCGAAAGACAATGCTTTAGCATCACGATTTTGAGCATAATAGGGCACAGCTATAGCAGTCATTATACCTGTGATAGCTATAATTGTCATTATCTCAATCAAACTAAAACCGAATTTATTACTCAATTTAAAATGTTTAATGTAAAATGTCTTATAATTATTTTTTCTCATAAGTGTATATTAAAACATAGCAAAAAACGTAAAAATTTCGCTCTGTATAATTTTAAATATCTATATCATTGTCGTCATTTGATAAATTGGCATTAAAATAGACGCTACAAGAACTGCCACCGCACCACCAAGAACAAATATCATAATAGGTTCTATAATAGAAGTTAATCCATCAACAGCAATATCAACTTCTTTCGTGTAAAAATCTGCAATATCCTTTAACACAACATCTAATTTCCCAGTCCTCTCTCCAACTCTTATCATCCTAGAGACTAAAGGAGGTAGCTGATCACTTCTTTCAAAAGAATACGCTATAGATCCACCTATTTTTACCTCGTCAATACTATTATAAATCACTTTTTTATATACATCGTTTCCAACGACATCTCCAGAAACTTGCAAGGCGGTTATAATAGGAATTCCACTAGAAATAAGCAACGAAAGATTTTCTGCAAAACGGGCGACATAATACTTTTTAAAAATAGTACTGAATTGTGGGATCTTTAAAAGAAAACTGTCTATCCTTGACTTACCCTTTTCAGTTTGGATATATTTTTTCGCTAAATACAAGATAATACCTCCTCCTACGACTATTAAAACAATATTATGTTGCATAAAATTACTTACAAAGATCAATATTTTTGTTGGCAACGGCAATTCTTGATTATTTCCCTCAAAAATACTAACTAACTGAGGAACAACTAATACCATCATAGCCACACCCACTAAAGCAAATCCACTCATAACAATTGCAGGATACATTAAAGCATTTTTTACTTTACTAGATAAGAGATATTGCTTTTCTATGTAAACCGACATATGCAAAAGAGATTCTTGCATCTTTCCAGATTCTTCACCAGACTTAACTATATTAATAAAAAATTCAGAAAAGATATTAGGAAATTTTGACAAAGCGGCAGAAAATGGTACTCCATCTTCAACCATACTTAAAATCTTAAAAAGCTGCTCTTTAAAATAGAGACTTTCTTCTTGATTATATTGAATTCTTAATGCCTCCACCAAGGATACTCCAGCCGTAAGAAGAATTGAAAGTTCTTTTAAGAATATTACTATCTTTTTATGATTAACCTTGTGAAAAATTCCCGAAAATCTTTTAAAAGAAATCAATTCTCTTATTTCTTTTATCGTAACGAGAATGAGCTTATGCTGTTGTAATAATTCTATCGCCCTCTCTTTATTCTCGGCTTCGATTTTTCCAACCTGTTCTGTCCCGCTTATTGATATTGCTTTATATTTAAATTTCATAATAAAATCTTTAAATGGTAAAAGAACCTCCGAAAAACGCAATTTTTGTCATTCTTGCGAAGAAAAAATTCAAAAATTTAACTCAAAAAACAAATTTTAAAAACATGATTTAGCGATTTATTAAAGTTTCCTTAGGTGCTACTTTTTTATCTATTTTTTATAAAAAAAGATAAATTTAGAAATACTTTTGAAAATAATTTAGCTAATTTAAATCAACTTTTCAAACCCATCTAAACCCTTCCTCGACAGAAAGGAAACAAACTAGATAAAACAAGTAGTCCTTAATTATGCGGTGCAATCTCATTCCATCTTGGATATTCTTCGCCCGTTGCAATATTAATTTGTTTTATTTTATAACATGTAAAATTATCATTATCTGTTACAAACAACTTTATACCATACTGATTTATTGTCGGATTCAAATAAACATGCGTCGTATCTCCGTTAAGTATTTCAATTGTTCTATTAATTGTTTTGTCAATTGTCATGTCACCATCAAAATCCCACTCCCACCTACCTATTAAATCTGTATTACTATTACCACTAGAATCATAAGCAGTTGACCCATCTGTGATTGTTACTTCTTCTCCGAAATCAGGAGAATTTGGCAAAAAGTCAAAATCTGCATCAGGATATTTATGCAAAGGAGTAGAAAAAGATTTGGCATATCCGTTTCCATCATCATCATCAGAATCATCATACACAATCCAATCTGAAAATGCACCTTTAACATCCTTAACTTTAACTCTCCAATAATAAGTTGAATTATATTCAAAGTCCTGATTATTTTCAGTATCGTTACTATTATATAAATAAGAATGAGTTTCTGAATTTTTATCTACATTTAGAAGAAGTCCACTATCAAAAAACCCAGAAATAGTAGGATCATCAGACACACTTCCTTTTTTTATTTGAATTTCATAAAGGTCTTGAGTATTTGTACTTGGAGCCGCATCTTCATCATAATATGTCCATAAAAAAGAAACACTATTTAGACCATGGCAATAACTCTCATTTTGTTGTTTTTTTAATTCAGAAATAACTGGTGCTATATTTGATAATATAACACTAAAAGAACTAGAAGAAATACAATTAGTAGGACTACATTTTGAATTGTTATTATTATCAAACCCTTGAGTATTATATTCCACTATAGTGCCAGCATCAAACGAACCAATTTCAGCCAAACAGGTCTCATCATCTTCAAAAGAATCATCTCCCTCACCATATCCACAAGTCTTCTGACCAAGGACTCCACCAGCAATCCAATAAACAGTGACTTTTTTTACTCCCGAATCAAAATCAACTGGTGTTGCAATAAGGCTTATTTTATCAGTATCTATATCTTTTACTTCATCTCCGTCTCCGAGAATATTTCCATTCTTATTCTCTGCTCTAATGCTCAAAACATCAAATTCTCCATCACATGTTAACTCGCTACTATCTTTCTGGCTATTACAATCATTGTCCTTGTTATCAGTACAAGCTTGCCAATAAGTTGGTACACTATTTTTATTAGAATCATTAAAAGAACTCATCCAGGTCGGACCATTTACCAAAGTTCCATCATTTCCATTTCCAGAACTATCTATCGCTGTGCTTGTAGTAATAGCATCATCAAATTTCCAATGCCCTACTAATCCAGACTCATTCTGATAAACTCCTTGATAATGTTGCAATGCCTCACCTTCAGATAAAGCGCGATTATATACTCGAATCTCGTCGATAAAACCTAGAAATGCCTGACTTAATTGAAATCCTCCACCAACACTATCCTGTTCTTGCCCTACGATTAAAGAACCTCCTTGCGATAAAGTTACACCAGGTTGTAAAGTTCCAGCATAAATCTGAAAATCACCATCCTTATAAAGTTTAATCTGTCCATCTGAACTTCTCCATGTCACAATAATATGATGCCAACTTCCATCATTCGCTGATATTCCAGTGTCAACAGAAGCGCCCTTTATATGAGGTCTAAAACTTCCATAATCAAAAATTATAAATTCATTATTATTACCACTCGTAGCATATGAAACTGGAGTTCCATCTTTAGTTGTGTCTGAAGATTTCATCCAAAACTCTGCTGTAATTTCTGTTGTTGGAAAATTACCTATTGGATTTATAATCGCATAATCATCTACTCCATCAAAACTCAACGAAGAATAAACTTTCTCATCCAGATCATAGCTTCCACAACTGCAACAACAATCAGAATCACAACTAATTTTACAATTGATATCAGTACCTTCGCAATTACCAACATCACATCCAAAATCTTTAAACTTATAATCATCATAACAATAATCGATTTTTTGGTCCGTTGGATTATATTCGCATAATCCAGAAGAACAACTATAACCCGTTGTTTCACAACCACTAACAGAAAAAACAGAACATAAATTTGATGCGGCAGTATTACAACTAGTTGAATCATCTTCCGGAATCCACTCCCAAGATTCGCCGTTGCATCCCGTAACCTTGCAATCTACGTCGTAACCATTTGAATTTGAATCATCAAAGGATATATCACAAATTCCTCCGCAACACTCTCCGGTTCCGCTTTCGCAGCTTCCATTGATATTAGTTTCTGTATTAATATCATAACATTCAAAATCACGAACCGTAAAAGAATAATAAGAGCTACAATCAACGGGATCACAAGCAGAGTTGTTGTTGGTATCTGACGCAAACGATTTATACTCAATAACAGTGCCAACAGGAAAATCACCCACACCAATTTCACAATAACCAGAAGCTCCACAATTATTTGAAGTCTGACTAACTCCTCCCGCCTTCCATAAAATAGAATGAGCATTGATTCCAAAAGTACTATCAAAAGCAGTTGAAATTAATTTCAAAGTTCCTATATCAGAACGATAAATATCTCCATTATCAGAAATTATATTTTCTAAACTAGCCCCATACTTCGCCGATATATCCAACGAAGTAAGCTCCCCATCACAACCTGAATCGTTCGCATCTATATCAAGATCACAATCATTATTTTTCCCATCAGAACACACTCTCCAATATGAAGGAACATTATTAACATTATCAAAAGATGTCACCCAAGTTGGACTGTTTACCAAAATTCCGTTATTCCCATTTCCAGAACTATCCAAAGCCACGCCACCTTCGTCATCAAATTTCCAATGTCCCACCAATGATGAATCTCCTGGATCATACTGATATACACCTTGATAGTGTTGTAATGCCTCATCGTCTGCCAAAGCTCGATTATAAATACGAACCTCATCAATCAGACCACCAAAATAATAACCTGAACAACACTCTCTGTGTCCTATATGAATCGGACCAGTATCTAATCTAATTAGACCGGAAGGATTTGTCGTACTCCTTAAAACACCATCAACATAAAGCTTCTTCTCATTAGCCAAACTATCATATGTCCCAACAAAATGATGCCAATTTTCAGGATCTGGAACCGAATAGCAACTTCCGTATCGCCATGTTGTATCATAAGTTATAAAACACATATTATTACTACCCGTAGAACTCGTTCCTAAAATATATGCACTATATTTGCTAACAATCTGCCAGACTCCACTATAACCAGTACTTGACGATGATTTTACCCATGCCGAAACTGTTATGGCGTCCGTAGGATTTATACTTGGAATAGAAACATAATCATTAACTCCATCAAAACTCAATGCAGAATAAATTTTCTCGTCCAAATTATAATTTCCGCAACTGCAAGAACAGTCAGAACAATCATCATTACCTGAAGAACAATTTATTCCTGAACATCCATAATTAATAAAAGTATCTCCAGAACAAACATCAGTATTAGTTATCGCAGTATATGTACATAATCCGGTATCACAGCTATAATCTCTTTTTTCACATCCAGTGAAATAATCAAAACAAGTATATTCTCCCACAATATTACAACTTTGCTCTTCTTCAATCGGTACATATTCCCAAGACTCTAAATTACATCCTTTAGTCGCACACTCTATATCATATAAAGTAGAACTATCAAATGAAATGTCGCAAACACCTCCGCAGCACTTTCCCGGATTTCCATCTTTCTCACAGTAAGTCATATCCGAAACTTCATAACAAGATGCGTCAACAACAGTAAAAAAATACCGTGCGGTTTCTCCCGACTCATTATTTCCATCAACTGCTCTTGAATAATATTGAACTGTAACTCCAATGTTCAACGGTCCAATTTGCCCAGAACATTCTCCTGTTGCTCCGCAATCTATTTCATTTGTACTTGTCCAATTATTATCTGTCCAAAATATTTTATGTTGAATGATACCGTAAGTATCATTAGCAGAAGAAGTAAAAGCAATTTTATTAGTTTTAGAATCTAATACATCTCCTCCTGACGATATAACAGATCCTTCATTATCCGTAACTACAATACCAATGTTCTCAAGCTGACTATCACAACTCGCATCAATTTCTGAAGAAAGAAGCTCGCATTGAAGAGCGTTACATCCATAATCATTTAAAACTAATCCAATACATGTATCACTGAATGCATCATAAATAACAGGAGAGCAAGAACCAGACGAACAAGAATAATTTCTTTCCTCGCACCCAGAACCCATAGCATAACAACCATCAGAATTAGTTCCGTCACTACAATCCCCAGTTTCATTGTCTGCAACCCATCCCCAAGTGCTATCGCTACAACCCTCTATTGAACATTCACTATCAAATAAATTACTACTTTGAAATGTATCACAAATACTATTACAACAAGCGCCAATTGTTGAACATTCTGTAAGATCTGTCTGTCCATCACATTCAAAATCTTTAACAACGAAACTGTAATGTGTAAAACAACCAGCAGGTCCACAGGAAAAATTAGAAATAGCGGAGTTATCAATCGCTTTTGCATAATATTCTATCTCCGTACCAACGGGAAAAGTTCCTATAGCTATTTCACAACTAGCCGCACTTCCGCATGATTGTGCAATCTGTAGAGCTCCATTTTTATACCAATATATTGTATGAGATATCAATCCATTTAACCCAATTGGATAATCAACGGCAGTTGAAGAAAGAGTCACTGAATCGTTATTATAAACATCAACAACTTCTACTCCAGAAACTTTTCTTTTAATACTTACCGCTGGAGGAACATTATCACAAATATTCTCTTCTACTCCAGCTACTAAATCAGTCTTTCCGTCACAATCATTATCTATAAAATCGCTACAAGTCCCATTGCCCAAATTCTCCTCAATATTTTCCAGATCTACTAATTTAGTAATAACATGATCGTGATAACCAATATCAATACTTTTTGGATAAATATAAACATTAACGCTATCATCTGAGCCACAAGCGGGATTAAATAAAGTATTACTACACGAAAAATTTGAACCAGTACCAGTACAACTAGACATTAACTGCCTATTAAACTCTATTCCTTCCACTGAAGCTATTGAATCAACACTTATATAGAACTCATCACTATTTGCCATTCCTTGTGGATCGCTGATATTTATTTTTATAGTATTGTTCTGATTTCTTTGAAATTTTCCATTTACATCGCCATTAATTTCCAAGGTTGAACTTGCAACCATTACACTTTTACTAGCACCTTCTCCATTTTCTGTTCCCTCTGTCTCATTATCATTAGTATCAACAACATAAGATTTATACGACACAGCTATTCCTTCACCGAAGGTTCCAATATTTTTCTCACAAGTATTAGTAGTTCCTGCAAAAACAGTACATAGCTCAATATTTTCAGTTAACCAATTGTCAGTAGACCATTTTATTTGATGTTCCTTGATTCCAAAATCATCTGAAATTTGCGACACAATAATCAAATCATCTTGAGCATAAAGTGTTCCGACTCGATTTTTTGAAACCTCAGTTATCACAGGAGAAGTATTATCACAAATAGATGCAGAAATTTGATTATAAATACAAACCAAATAATTATCCTCTCCACAAGAAGGAGAATTATTAGATGAATAATAATCTCCTGGCGCAGAAGCAATCTTTTTCATAAAATCTTCTGCCTCAGCAAAATCTTCAGCTAACGGATCCAGAAATCCAATTGAAATAATTCTAATTCCATTGTCCTTCGCCACACCAGCTGCTATTATTGCTTTTGCAATAGGATCGCCTGTGCTAATTTGTCTATTTGGAACTCCATCACTTAAAACAACCATAACTTTTATTGTATTTATTCTTCCATCGTCAATAAGCTCCCCTCGAGCTAATACAATAGCCGCTTCCGTATTAGTTTGACCACCTTCCTCAAAACTTATCGAATTAATTTTACCATTAACGAATCCAAAATTATCAGTTAATCCTGGAGCAAATAGTGCCGCACTATTTGCAAAAACTTCCAATCCGATTTGATCATCATTCAGACTTAAATTATCAACAAAACTCAAAGCTGCAGACTTTGCAACTTCGATTTTTTGTTCACCGTCTACAAACTCACTCATACTTCCAGATCTATCTATTACCATCATAACATCAACCGCGCTAGAACATACTTCTGCTCGCACTTTGTTATCATTTTTAAAAACATCAAAAAATAAAAAAGAAGTGATTAATGTGAAAAAAAAGATAATAAACACAAAGAATTTTTTTGAATAGTTGTTAATTATTTTTGTTTTACTCATAATTTTGTTTTCAAATGTTTTTTATCTAATTCCAACGCCACCTTCTCCAATAGCAATAAATTCTACTAAATCATCACAATTGTTCATAGTCAATAAATAATTATCATCACCTAAATCTGAAAATTCATCAACTGAGCTAAATGTCTTTTCTCCTTCTAGATTATATTCTGCCATAAAGTTTTTTATTTCACACTTATCGTTTAAATCCAGATTAACATTCACTATTAATTTGTTTCCTACACATTCTTTATCTATAATATTTAAACTCCCTCCTCTACATTTACTTACAAGCTCTTCAACCTTGTCTTTATCAATCTTTAATTCCCTAACAATTCTTGTTTCCCCGCTTTCATCCTCAGTACCCACGCCAAATTCTTCTCCACAATCATAAATTTCACAAGTTAAATATTTTTTTTCATTACACAAAAAATATAACCCACATGTTGTATCAAGACAATCATTATAGATTAGACCACAAGTCGGAAAAGATGCTGAAAATTTTCCTGTATTCACTTCTTCTGTTTGCGAATTATCAACAGAAACACTATTTTTAAGCTCTTTATTTTCTCTATACTGAATTAAAAAACTAACCAAAATAAATAGCAGAAATACTAGAATAGCTATAAATAAAAATATTGTTTTAGAATTATTTTTTTGTTTTTTATTTTCCATATTTTTTTATTAATTATTAGAATGACTTATAAAAAGGATCTTCTTTTTTTTCTTTATATACATCGTCTACGAATAAATCTTCCTGATTCTTCATATCATCCAATTGATTACTAAATGAGTCTTTTTCAGTTTTATTCCTAATCTCATTTATCTCTAAATTGTAATCATCTAAATCATTTTCTAATAATGTTTCATAATCCAAAACATCTTTTTTGTTTTGATTAATATTAGATAAAAATAACGCAATAATAAATATAAATATCATCACAGAAAATATTTCAAAGAATATTTCCTTTTTCTTTTTTATTTTATCTATTATTTCTTTGCTAAAATTTGCTGCTTTCATTTAATAATAAAAATAATTAATTTGTATAGAAAAGCTTAATATTGAAGTTAACTCGACATAATCACTGTCATCTCTATTGACTTTATCAATTGCAATTGACTCTATTCGCATAAGAGGCATATTTTTTTCAATATCCTCTAAAAAATTTATAAAATTAAAAAACTCACCAGAAGCTACGATACTTACAGATCTGCTACTGAAATTTGTATCGCTATCGTCGTCTTCTTCTGAAACATCTTCTTCGTCCGAAACTTGTAGCTCGTCAATTAAAATATTTTTACGATCTGCAATATCAACAATGTTGGCTAGATATTCTTCATAATTATCTCTACTAGAGACTAAGCTTTTAATCTTTTCAACACTAGTCCTATATTCATTATTAATTTCAACTTCCATTGCCTTTAAAAGTACTGCCTCTCTTGATTTAATACTACTTTCTTTGGCCTTTATTTCTAAACCTCTGGATTTCAAATCCTCATACATAGGTTTCACAACAAAATATATGATAGTGCATGAAACTATTACAGAACAAAACAAAGCTATAAATTCTTTTGATTTTTTCTTCTTCTGATTTACTATTTCTTCTTTATACATAAATATTTTATATTAAAATAAAAATATTAAAGTTCGCTCTATTTTATCAAAATCCTAGCAAGACTTAACTAAATTTTAATTACTTTGATTACGGAATATAAAAATTATTGTCATTGCGAGGAGAGAAACGACGTGGCAATCCCGTAATTAAAATCTTTGCTCGTAGTTTCGGGATTCTTCGTTTTACTCAGAATGACATTCCTTAATTCAAAGTAATTATTTAAAAAAATAACTTAACTAGGTTCATAGCTCAATTTAATGCTACCAGAAAATTTTATAAAATCAGACTTCTGTTTTTCGCTAGAATCGTAATTAACTAATGCATCAATAACATAACGATTTGCTTTTCTTAAACTGTCCTCTAACAACACTAATTTTTCCTTATTATAAGTAATCCCATCAAATTCTACTACTATAACATATTCCTTATCAATAGACTTTATTAGATTTGCAGAATAATTTTCTATCTTTAAAAAACTATTTTCTCTTGAAGAAAGAATGTCTAATCCGGAATTCCAATAGCTCTCTTTGTATGATAAAACATCTTTATTGAAAATTACATTACCTTCAAATTCCACTCCTTCATCTTCATCAAGCAAAAAATTATAAACATTTACTTCATTAATCCAAAAAGAATTTTTTAAAACCACGACCTGCTCCATGGCAACCATATAATTTTCTGCAAACCCATTAAAAGAAAATGTTAAGATTTTTTCATCAACAAAAGAAAATTTTCCATGCGCCAAATAAATGTCATTGTTTATTATATTTTGAACTACATTTAGTGCCTTGGAATAATAATTATGACTTTCTAATAAAAATTTACCGTCTTTTATTTTACTCTCTTCTACTGGAAGTTTATTTTCATCCAGCTCCTTCTTTATACTCGCGTCCAATTCCCCTAACCTTGAATCCACTTCGCCCAATTTTTTCATAGAACTTGCATTAGCTACAAACACTGTTGTATAAACAACAACTGAAACTAATATCATTAAAAATGAAATCAAAAAAGCATCTCTCTTCCGATTAATCAAATAATTCTTATCTATAAGATTTTTAGGTAATAAATTTATTGACGACATATTTGAAAATTTACAGTTAATTTACTTAAATTTCAATCTTAAAATTTATTTCTTGCCTTAAATTCTAAATTCCATTCTGTGAGAGAGTAACAAAACTTTTTTTATCAAGATCTTCTAAACTAAATATAATATACCACATTTACAATATATTTACAATTATTTTAAACTATCATAATTATAAAATATTTCTAAATAATATTCATCTCCTTGAACACTTTTTCAAAAGTATAAACTGCTCTTTTCGCTTCCTCGTGATCAACAGCAAAAGAGTCATCACTTAATATCTTTTCCTTCAAATCACAGGACCAGATAATTTCTTCTTTATATTCCAATTGATTGTCTGGAATTTTTCTCAATCTTTCTTCAATATTACTTCCTGAAAAATTCGCAACCTTCAAAACTCTACTAAATAATTTTTCAGCGAGAACAACTGCGTTTTTATAATCTTCTGAATTTTTCGATTCTACAGCAGAAGAAATCGCCTCCCATTCTCGTTGAGTTTTTGTTTTCGGCAATCTTCCAGCTTCTATCGCCTCTTCAACCGCTTCTTTTAGTCTAATCTTAAATCCTCCTTCAACTCTCATAAGAATTAATACTATTCCAACAAAAAGTAAAATAGTTATAATAATAAATAGATATTTTATAGCCGTGAAAACAAAAGGCCACCAGCCAATATTTATCATCAAATTCCCAACTTGCAGAACTTCTTCTGCAGCTTGAGCTGAATTTATTAATTCAAACATAATTAATTTAACATCTATTTAAATCCTGGCTTAATATTGTGCCAATCTGTGTTGTTTTCATAAACACTAGCTAATCTTAAAATATTTTTTTCATCAAAATATTTTCCGATTATTTGCATTCCAATTGGCATCTCATTTTTTCCATCATTTGGTTTAGTAAAGCCACAAGGAATAGAAACGCAAGGCAAGCCAGCAAGACTAACAGCACTTAAAAATATATCTTCCATATACATTTCCAAAGGACTTTTGCTATGCTCTCCAATTTTAAAAGCCACAGATGGAGTAGTTGGTGTAATAATCGCATCCACCTTTTCAAAAGCTTCGTCAAAATCCTTTTTAATCAAAGCTCGAACCTTTTGTGCTTTCAAGTAATAAGCATCGTAATATCCACTACTGAGCGCATAAGTTCCAAGCATAATTCTTCTCTTTGCTTCGCTGCCAAATCCTTTTCCTTTAGATTTGCAATATATTTCCGACAAATTTTTTGCCTCAATACTATCATCATTGGTCGCCGAATAGCCAAACCGAATTCCATCAAATCGTGCCAAATTTGAACTTATTTCCGAAGGTGTAATAATATAATAAGTCGGAACCGCATATTTTGTATAAGGAAGACTTATTTGAACAATTTCAGCTCCCAAACTTTCAATTTTCGCAACAGCATTTTCAACTGCTTTTTTAATTTCACCATTCAATCCTTCTACAAAATATTCTTGAGGTATTCCAATTTTCATTCCCCTAATATTTTCATCTTCCAAAAATTTTTGATAATCATCAACTTTATTTTTCGAGCTTGTCGAATCTCTTTCGTCTTTTCCAGCAATTTTATTCAAAACGATTGCCACATCAGAAACTCTTTTAGCAATAATGCTTGGACAATCAGTTGACGATGTCATAGAAATCAAACCGTATCTTGAAATTCTGCCATAAGTTGGTTTCAATCCTACTAAATTGCAAAAAGATGCTGGTTGCCGAATTGACCCACCAGTATCAGTTCCAATTGAATAAAGACATTGATCTGCTGACACAGATGAAGCTGAACCACCAGAAGAACCACCGGGAACTCTGTCTAAATCCCAAGGATTATGACTTGTAAAAAAATCAGAATTCTCAGTTGAAGCACCATGCGCAAAAGCGTCACAATTCACTTTTCCCAACATTACCATACCGTCTTTTTTAAGTCGTGAAATCAAGGTGGCATCATAAGCAGGAATATAATTTTTCAAAATATTCGATGCCGCGGTTGTCAAAACTCCTTTTGTATTTATCACGTCCTTAACTGAGCATGGAATTCCTAGTAGCGGATTACTATCTACATCACCTGATTTTATTTTTTTGTCCGCATCTTCAGCCTGTTCAATCGCCAAATCTTTTGTCACGGTAATAAAAGATTTAATTTTCTCATCAGTTTGATTAATCCTATCTAAATATGATTCGGTCAATTCCACTGCAGAAAATTCTTTTTTCCGCAATCCTTCACACGCCTCCGTTATATTTAATTCATTTAATTTCATATTTATTACATAACCTGCTTAACTTTTATATAGTCATCACTTTTGTCTGGAAAATTATCAATCATTGTCTTTCTTGTATCTTCATCACTGCTCTTTGCAATATCATCTCGCAAAACATTAACAAGACCAGTTACTTGCGAAACTGGTTCAACTCCTTTGGTATCTGCTTCTTTAAGCTGTCCGATATATCCCAAAACATCAGAAAGCTCACCAGCAAATTTTTCCGTTTCTTCTTTAGAAATCTCAATTCTCGCAAGTTCTGCTATATGTTCAACATCTTCAATTGAAATTTTTTTATCATCTACCATCTTTTTTATAATCTACAAATTAATCTCATCATTTTAAACATAATAACATATTTAAGAACACTACACAATAAAAAAATCCTGAACCAAGTTCAGGATTATAGTTTTTTATTAGCTTACTAATAAGCAAAACATTGTCATTTCAAAATTTATTCCAAAACAACAATATAGGAAAAATATCTGATTTATTAATGAATTATTTCGAAATGACATTTGAACAATATTTTATAATTCAAACAAAATATCATTCAACAAATTAATTAGACGGCGCAATCTCATCCCATTTTGGATTACCATATCCTATATTTATTGTTTTTTGTTTACCTCTGTCAGACGCGAAGCAAAAGTTATTATCACTATCCATAACCTTCATATCAACTACATAAATTCCTGTATCAGAATAAGAATAAATCTCCGTTGGATCACTTGAATCACTATTACCTTCAAAAGTCCCATCATTGTCAAAGTCCCATTCAAAGGTTAAACAATCAACGGGGCTGTTTGAGTCATCATAGCAAATGGAATTATCTGGAGCAATCAGAGGATCAAAGACAATATCTTGGGATAAAACTGGAGTTGGA
This sequence comes from Minisyncoccota bacterium, assembly GCA_023270095.1. Classification (GTDB taxonomy): domain Bacteria; phylum Patescibacteriota; class Minisyncoccia; order JAHIHE01; family JAGLIN01; genus JAGLLA01. The sequence continues at coordinate 7,023 of JAGLSJ010000002.1, read as the reverse complement.
GGAAGATGTGAAAAATCAGCGATGGGCTTTTTGTGATCTGGCATATTATTTAATGAATTGTTTAATGTATCACTGTCAGATGCGTGAAAACTATCATAAACAGTAACTGTCCAGTCGTAATTACTTCGACCATATTGAATCACATTTAAACAAGTTCCACTACTATTAATTAATGATACTGGCACAGATGTTCTTGTGTCTTCTATTATCCCTGTTGAACACGGTCCAGTGCCATAATCAATTGTGATCTCAAATGCAGTTTGAATAGATAGTCCTGTAACTAGATTTTGATCATGTTCATCAGGATCACTAAAATTCCAAGAAAATCTTATATCATCCAAGTCTTTTGCACAATAATCAGGTATGACATTTAATTCAGAAGCAGTCGGAGGGATGTTGGGAGGCAAACATTTATAAACAAAAGCTTGACCACGGTTTACCCCGCCAGCATTTGCAAACTGGGCTCCAATAACAATTTCATCAAACCCGCTCTCATCAAAATTACCCAAAGAAGTACTCCACCCCCAATAAGTATCATCAGGACCATTAATAATCACATCAGCAACATTATCCATTGCAGATCCGCCATAGTAAATATATGCTTTCTTTTCTTCGATATCACTTATAATAATATCGCTAAATGAATCACCATTTAAATTCCCATAAGAAATATCAAGAAAGAACACCCAATTTGGATTAGTAAAAGATAAATCGGCCTCAAGATTAGTATAGCTAGAATTCATTGTCGCGCTACCGTAATAGAGATATACCCAATTGGGAACGCCAATTCCTTCCCACGGAGAAGCAAGGAGAATGTCGTCAAAACCGTCATTATTCACATCTCCCGCAGAAGAGACTCTTTCTTGGTCAACAGAATTGGCATCAGTAAAAATTATATCAACTGCATTGTTCATAGGCGAACCGCCATAATAGAGATATGCCCTATCTAAATTATCATTACCAATAAGAAGATCATCATACCCGTCACCATTTATATCACCTGCAAATGAAACTCTAGGAACATCAAACCCTCCAGAACCAGAAAATGTTAAGTCTGCAATTCCATCCATCGCCACACCGCCATAAAATAAGTACGACTTATCAAAATTATCTGCTATGATAACATCATTAAAGCCGTCATTATTCACATCACCCGTAGCATCAACACTCTCGCCATTATTATTTACCGTTATCAAAGTTACATCAACAATATTATCCATTGGTGAACCACCAAAATAAATATACGCCGTATTCTTATCTGGATTTCCAACAACAACATCATCAAATGCGTCGCCATTTATATTACCAAACGAAACAGTATCATTATCGCTAGCATTATTATTATCCAAAACTATATCGGCAACATTATCTGATAATGGACCGCCAAAATAAATATACGCTTTTTCAACGTCACCGCTTGCAGCAGTAATATCATCATAGCCATGTGCAACAATAATATCATCATAGCCATCACCATTTACGTCTCCATCCAAAGAAACACTAGCACCAAATTTATAACTATCACTGCCTCCAGTCATAATTAAATCAGGTGTTGAATCTATTACACACGCTTCTCTTACTGTAAAGGAATATCTCATCGCTTCATCGGTTGGATCGTAACCAGTGTTAGGAGAAACAGCATTATCCGTCGCTTGAGCCTGATACTCTATCACATCGCCGTCGGCCAATGGACCTGGAACGGTTATAGAGTGAGTGCCGCCGGTAAACCAAAAGCCGGTAAACTGAGGATTGCCGTTTTTTTGATATGTTATTTCATGATCCTGAATTCCCGAGGCATCTGAAGCGTTTGAATAAATTGTTACAAACTCACCAACTTCGTCAATATCTTCAAGGTTGACTACTCCTCCGTCAATAATTTCAGTTCCCGTTGTATCATCAGGAATCCACGCTTCAGTGACAAGGATTGGCGGAGTAGTATCAACACCGCAAGTAAATGAACTGTCTAAATCACTATCTGTTCTTTCAGAATCTATATCAGAAATAATCATGTCACCATCTATATTATGGAAAGAAGAAATTAAGACATTAACAGTATTTGTTAAAACAACAGAAGAATTTATACTTGCTATATTTATAACATTAAAATTGGCGTCACAGCCTTGAATATCTAAATTTTCATCAAACTTTAAAACCATTACATCATTATTCCCACCACTAAAACTTGCAGCTGTTCCAACAGCCACATATCCATCAGAGGTTTTATGAACTTCACTTAACAAATCATTTCCATCTCCGCCAAAAGTTCTAGCCAAAAGCTTATTCCCCGAAGAATCAATTTTCATAATAAAACCATCATTTAACACAGCTCCGAATGATCTTGTATATCCAACAACAACAAATTCTCCTGAAAAATTTTCTACGATTGACAATCCAGCATCTGTTTCAGTTCCTCCATAGTTTTTTGCCCAAATCTTATTTCCATTTCCATCCATTTTAAAAACTACTAATTCCATATTTCCCCCAGATAACATAAATCCAGTTCCGATATATTTACCGTCAGAAGTTTCTATAATCCCACTAATAACATCATAACCTGAACTTAATGTGATGGTTTTTGCCCAAAGCTTATTGCCATTTTTATCTAGTTTGAGAAAAACAGGAATAAAAGATGTACCATCGTGTGTTCTTCCGCTTATTATATATCCAGTAGAAACCTCTATAACCCCACCTGAATCTGTTTGGCGGTCAATAAAATTCACAACGCCAAAAACTCTTGCCCAAATTACATCTCCATCATTATCAATTTTTAAAACAAAGATCTTGTTAGATGATGTGCCAAAATTATTTGTAAGTCCTGTGATGATATATCCGTCAGAAACCTCTTTTATGGACATTGCGCTATTCTTATTATATCCATTAATGTAAGTTTTAGCCCATTCTTCATTGCCCTCACTGTCAAATTTTATAATAAGAGATTCAGAATCATTAGTTGCTGAATATGACGTTGAATCACCAGCAATAATATATCCTCCGTCAGAAGTAACCTCGCCATCTGAAAAAGTATCTATTGATTTCAATATATCCATAATATTAGCGCTCGCGCTTTCTTTCCCAAAAGTTTTCACCCATTCTTTATTTCCGTTATTATCCAATTTAACAGAGATTCCTTTAAAATCTCCAAACGCTCCAGCTGTTGTATATCCATTTAATATATATCCATTAGAGGTTAATTCTATAGAGAAAATATCATCGGTGCTATTGCTTCCATAGGCTTTTGTCCAAGTATCAGCCAAAGCTATATTGCCACAAAAAATAGATACAAAGAAGACTGTCATGAAACAGATTGGCAGGTTAAATAAATTAAATTTTTTCATATTATTAATTTTAATTGATCATAAATAATCTTAATTAAAAAATTTCATCTGTACAATATTTTTAAAGAATTAAGGAAGATAATGCTTATCGCGATACATATCAATTATTTCTTGGTTTTCAATATTAGTAACTGAAATTTCTATTTCTCTTATCTCCACTCCGCCCTCACCAATTGCTTTAATGTCAGAAATTTCTCCGCATTGTCTCACTGACAAATTATAAATATCGCCTTCTTTTTCAAATCTAGCAATTCTGTTTTTACCGTCAATTTTCATTGTAAAACCGTTAACTATACACTCTCCAAAAGTTTCAATCTTAACATTCGCAACAGCCTTTCCGTTCTCACATTCTTTTTTATCTAAAACTTCAACTGCTCCCTTGCATTTATTGATCATTTCTTGAACTTTTGTTTGGTCTGGTTTTGGTCTGGTTTTTTCTTTTATATTTCCTTCTTTATCTAAAATTCTCATCTTATATTCATTCCCGCAATCATAAACCTCACAATCTGAAAATTCCGTTTCGTTGCATAAAAAAAGATACTTACAAGATTGATCTTTACAAGAATCGTCAAGAACTTGACAATTATCAAATTGATTAACTTGTTTTCGATTTCCTGGTAAAGTAAACAAAACTGCCAAAATTACTAGAAAAAAAAATATTACTATCAACCCAGTCAAAATTATTTTTTTATTTAATTTTTCCATAATTTTGTTTTTAATATTTAATATAAAATTAGCATTACTAGCTATTCAAAGATAGCAATACCATAAAATTTATGCATAATCCATAATAATTCTTAAAACTTCTTCAAAAAAAGATTTCCTTCTTTTACTTTTTTCCCCTCTTTTATCAAATTATCTTCATTCCTTAATTCAATAAATTCTTTTCTTTTAATTATATCTATAACAATAGATCCTTTTTTAAACTCTTCCACTCTTTTACTAGGGTCAAGTATTAAACTATCATAATTTGGTATTTGATCACTACATATTTCAATATTGTCAATGCCTTGCTTTGCTTTACAAGCAATTAAAACAAATAAAATTAATAAAAATAGAGACAAAAAATTTTTAACATATTCAAATGATAAATATTCTTTATAATTTATATTTTCTTCAACATTAAATGTCATCACTATAAATTAAATAATTACTGATAATAAAAAGACAGTGCTATGTCAGCAGTAACATCAATTTCTTTATTTAAATTGTCTATGACTTCGTAGTTTTCTGAATCATTTTTTTCAATACTTAATGACTCTATGTTCATCAATGGTATGATCTTTTCTGCTCTATTGAGAAAGATAATCAACCTGTCATACTTTCCTGCTAATAATAAATCAATTGTCACTTTTTTCAAACCACTTCCTTGATTAGGGGGATTATTAATGGCCTCTCCTATCGACAAACTAATAATTTCCATATTACTATCAGGTAATTTAGAAATTTTGTTTATATTTGCGATATAAAGTTCCGACTTATCTTCATCTGAAAGTAAGCTTTTGACTTTCATTAATTCCCTGCTATTAATATTAATATTTTTATTTTCAAAATCCTCCAGACTGACGAGGGCTTCATTTTTAAGGTCTGTATTTTTCTTAATTAACTCCACCCAATCCTTATTGATTTTCATTTCCATATAAATAGGTCTTGCAACAAAAAACAAAACGACCAAAGACAATAGAAAAGAAGCAATTATTATTTTGAATTCAACATAAATTTTATTATTAGTTTCACCAGGCAAACTACGATTTGTATAATTCATCTTTGTTGTTTTTATTTTTTATTTTCCAATATCTTTGTTAAGGCTTATCACTCCGTTAAAAGCTAAATCCGCACCTTCTTGATTAAGCTCTTTCATACTAATTTTCTTTACTTCAGGCATTTGCTTGATAATATATAATTGTGTTGCTACGGATTGATAATCCTTAACCGCTCCTGTAAAATCAATACTTACTGCATCCCCATTATCTGATATTGAATAAGATTCAATATAAACATCATCTGTTAACAAATTTTCAAAATAATTAACAATTTTTGAAAAACTCAAATGAGCTGATAACATATATTCAATGTTTTTTCCCTCCGTTTCGGAGATGACAAACTTTTTATTATTACTGATTTCTTTTGCCAATCTATCCTCTACTAAATTAGATTGCGAATTGACTAGTTTTATCTCTTCTATAAAATTTTTATTCTCAACATAAAAATAAATTGAAATTACAATAGGAATAATTATCAAAAAAAGCGAAACAATCGAGCTAATGTCGATTATTTCGCTTTTTGTTTTTTTTGTAACCTTGGGTAATAAATTTATATTAGACATATTTTTATCTAATTTATTTGAATTACAAAATCACTCTATATTACAGCTCAGGTTAATATATCAATCATATTTTTTATATTATAAAATATTTCTTAAATTTATGCAAATTTTTTATTCACATGCTAAAAAACAACATTTTTATCTTTCGACAAATCTAAAACATCAACATTATATATAAAATTAAAAAATCAGTATAACCTATTTAATCAAGTCAAGAAATTCCCTCTCGTTAACAATCTTGACTCTCAACTTTTTTGCTTTTGCAAGTTTATTTCCCGCCTTTCCTCCAGCAACCAAATAACTTATATTTTTTGAAACAGATGAGCTAATATTACCGCCTAAAGTTCTGATTTTTTCTTTAGCTTCATCTCTGCTCATAGACTCTAACGATCCAGTTAAAACAAAGGATAATCCTTCTAATCTTTGTGAGCTTCTTCCAATGGTCTTAATTTTTACTCCCGCTTGAAACAAATCACTGATTAATTTCATATTTTCTTTACTGTGGAAATAAATATAAATACTCTCTGCTACCTTCGGACCAATCCCTTCAATTTTCTCTAATTCCTCCTTGGTAATATTTTGAAATTTTTCAATACTCCTCAATTTTTCACTAAGTTCGATTGCCATCTCCTCCCCCACATGTCTAATTCCCAAAGCAAAAATGAATTTTCCCAAAGTAATTTCCTTGCTCTTTTCAATTGCTTGAACCAAATTTTCAGCTGATTTTTCTCCAAATCTTTCCAGCGCCAACATATCCCCTTTTTTTAATTCAAAAATATCAACAAAATCTGCAATTAATCCATCATCAGCCAATTGTTTGATTTTATTTGGACCAAAACCATCTATATTAAAAGCCTTCTTACTTGCAAAATGAGATAACTTTCGAAGTTCAACAGCAAAACAGTTTTTATTCGGACAATAATATGCCACTTCTCCTTCTGGTCGAAAAACTTTCGTCTGACAATGAGGACATTCCGTCGGCATCACAAATTTTTTCTCCTTACCATTTCGCAATCCTTTAACAACATTAACAACTTCTGGAATTATATCGCCCGCTTTTTGAATGACGACCGTATCTCCAATTCGCACATCAAGTCTGTCAATTTCATCTTGATTATGAAGTGTTGCTCTAGAAACGGTTGAGCCAGCAACCTTTACCGGTTTTAAATGTGCTACAGGAGTCAACGCTCCCGTCCTTCCAATTTGAATTGTAACATTTTCAATAATTGTTGTTGTCTGTTCTGCTGGAAATTTATAAGCGATTGCCCACCTTGGAGCCTTGCCAGTAAATCCAATTTGATCTTGATATTCACGACTATTTACCTTGATTACAACTCCATCTATCCAATAATTTTCTTTTTC
>JAGLSJ010000001.1 GCA_023270095.1 Minisyncoccota bacterium | reverse complement strand
AAAATTCTCGACCTCGAAGAATTCCTGATTTTGCTCTTTTTTCACTTCGAAATTTTGTTTGAATTTGATAGAGCGAAAATGGAAAATCTTTATATGATCTCGCATATTTTTTTGCCAGCGGTGTGACGACTTCTTCGTGTGTCCATCCAAGTCCATATTCCTTGTCGAAAAAAGTTTTCACTTTCATCATCACATCAATATCCCATCTTCCAGTTGTTTGCCAATCTTCCTTTTTCTGAAGTGCTGGCATCAAGATTTCTTGCCCTCCAATTACATCAATTTCTTCTCTGATAATGTTTTCAATTTTTGTCAGAACTCTTTTTCCAAGAGGTAGATATGTATAAACCCCAGCCATCGACTTGTCAACAAAACCGCCCCTGATTAGATATTGAGCATTCTTGCTTGTTTCATCTTTTGGAATTTCTTTTGTAGTTTTCCCGAAAAGTTCTGATTGTTTCATGGTATTGACAGATTATTAGTTATGTGCTATAGTTACTAGTCTTAGTAATGGTCTCTTAATTTGAGAGGAAACTAAGCAAAATATTTTTATGACAATCCTGGAGGGGATGAAGAATGACATCAATAGATGAATTACAGAAAGTTGCAGGTTTTTTACTTGCAGGTATTAACAGACAACTTGAAAAAACAGCTGCGGAAGGAAATGAGGATCTCTGTAATCTGATACAAGTTGAAACAATTTTCCGACTCTCTATGGAGTCGGAAACAGGAGATATTGCTAGAGAAATAATGCAAACAATGTTTCCTGGCGAAGTAAACAATGGAAGAGTAACCGTAGGGTATGATAAAACTACCCTCAAAGTGAAAGTGATAGTTAAATTAAAGAATTAATATAACTATCAACCAGCTTTTCAATTTTTGAAGAGCTGGATTATTTTTTTATTCAAGTAATTTAAAATTTTTCTTTTTATTTACATTATCGTAAACTTCTCAGAATAACTAATTCTAAAAAAAGAAGAGAACACTATCCAAACAATCCCACTACTCTACCCCATACATCAAACTTCAATAAATCCTGAAATGTGACAACGACCATCAAACCCATTAATAACAAAAATCCAAAATTATTTGCTTTTGCTTCCCAAACCTGATTAATTGGCGAGCCTTTAATTTTCTCTACAATCAAAAATAATAACCTTCCACCATCAAGAGCTGGAAAAGGAAGTGCATTAATAATCGCCAAATTTATACTAATAATCGCCATAAAATTCAAAACAACCATAAGACCTAAACTAGCAGCTTGCTGTGTCATCACGGCAATTCCAACAGGACCAGAAACTTCAACACCAGCCTTTCCGACTGAAAGTAAACTCCAAATTATCCCAGCAAAAGCAAAAAGTATATAAGTTATCAAATAATAAACCCAGCCAAAACTTTTCATAATCGCATCAAATATAGGAAATGCAACCACTGCGGTTTCAGAAGGAGCAATCCCCAAAGACCCATCTTTTTCTGAAAATTCTTGTCTCAGAGTAATTTCTTTCGACAAAATTTCATCTCCTCTTTGAAATGTAAAAGTGGCTGTCTGTCCGATATTACTTTTTGTAAATCCATACAAATCATCATTGCTATTGATTTGGATTCCACCTGCGGTCAAAATTGAATCTCCAACTTGAAGTTCAGCTTCAGATGCAGGAGAACCTTCAACAATTCCAGCAATCTTGATTTGCCGATCTTGCACACTTTTTGCTCTAGATAGGTCTACCCCTTCAATATCCATCGGAGCTCCTACGGAAAAAATCACACTAAAAAGTACGAGAGCAAGAACAATATTCATAATTACTCCCGCAGAAATTATCTGAAATCTTTTTCCAATACTCTTAGATGCAAAACTTCTTGGGTCTTCTTTGTCCTCTCCATCTTCACCGACAATTTTTACAAAACCCCCAAGAGGAATCCAGTTCAAAGTATATTCAGTTTCTCCTTTTTTTATACCAAAAATTTTCGGCGGAAATCCAATTCCAAATTCCTCAATCTTAACGCCGTGATATTTGGCAACTAAAAAATGACCCAACTCGTGAACAAAAACAATTACACCTAAAATGAGAAGGAATAAAATTATTGTAGTTATTATCATAAAAATTATTATTAAACAGTTAGTAGTTAATATTAAATCGTCATTATTTCCTTTTCTTTTCTTTTTGAATCTTCTTCAAGTTTTTCATTACCACTATTTACAATTTTCTGAATTTCATCCTGTCTAGTAAATCTTTCGTCTTCTCCTATCTCACCATCTTTTTCAAGATTTTTAACTTCTTTCATTGCATCTTCCCGTGCACCTCTGATTGCGACCTTTGCCTCTTCTAAAAGTTCATGCAAGTGCTTTACAATCTCTTTTCTCCTTTCTTCCGTAGGTTGTGGCACTGTAATTCTGATTGTTTCACCGTTATTCACCGGATTAAATCCAAGCTGGGAAAGATTAATCGCCTTTTCAATTTCTTTCAACTGTTTTTTATCCCAAGGCTGAATCAAAATATTTCTTGCATCTGGGATATTAATAGTTGCCACCTGATTAATAGGAGTTGGTGTTCCAAAATAATCTACCAATAAATCGTCAACAAGAGAAGAAGTTGCCTTTCCAACACTTAACGATTCGATCTCGCTCCTGAAAAAGCTTTGACTCTTTTCAATTTTTTCTTTCAATGTATTTATTATATTTTCCATATTATTTTCATTTATTATAAATTTTATGCTAATTGACAATTTTATTTATCTTTTCTTTTTTGGAGGATCGTAAAACGAACCAACGTAAATTATATCAGAATTAGTATAATCACTCAAGGTGTAGCGAACATCCCCAATAATTGGTATTGCATAGCTTGACCAAGTTTCACCTCTATTTAAACTTTTATAAATTGCATTTCCAGCGCCATAATATAAAATTTCTTTTTTCATACCCATTCTTTTTACTTTCGGAGCTTGTTTAATTACAGTAAGCTGAGGAGTAATTGTATTAAGTTTTTCCCAAACGTCTCCTCCGTCTTTTGTAATAAAAATCAAATGATTATATGTTAAATATATCATTAGAGAATCAATATCGCTCATTTTTGCAGAACTAATAAGACTATGATTAATTTTGATCTTCAATGAAGTTTTTATTTTCTTATTTAGAAGCTCCCAAGATCTACCGCCATCTATTGATTTTTGCATTTCAGTTTTTGTTCTCACTATAATTCCCGCATTATTTTGAAAGTCAACCAAGATATCTTCTACACTGGCACTAAACCAATTCATTGAAAACCAAGATTCCCCACGATCTTCACTTTTCAATAATCCTCCCTGGCTCGTTCCAAGATAAACGACATTTTTGTGAATTGGATCAATCGTAATCGTGCTAACATATTCTCCGGATTTACTCATAATATGTTTCCTACTCCAACTCACTCCACCATCCTCTGACTTGAGAAATTCACCACTTCCGCTATTTAAAGTTGCTAAATAAACCATATCTGAATTTCCTTTTTCTATAACAATTTTATATATACTAGCCTGAACACTCAATATCTTATTTTCATCAATAACCTTTTTCCAAGAATCAGCACTATCAATAGACTTATATAAACCATTTGCCTGAGTTCCAAGATAAAGAATCTGATTATTTTCAGGGTCCATCTCCATACTTGATATTTTGACTTTATCTATTAATTCTCCTTCGGTATCAGCAAGATTCACTTTGTGTTCCCAAGTTTTCCCACCATCAATAGATTTGAAAACTCCCTGATTATAATTTTTCTCATCTACTATATCTTCTACAACTGCCTCCTTTTCACCAGTTAAACCAAGGCAACCTGTGAATGATGTCGCCATAAAAACAACTAAAAAAAACAAAATAATCTTACCATACTTTTCTTTCATAATATTTGAGATTAATATCAATTAAATTTGTAAAAATAAATTTTCTAAAGCCAATTTGATATTTATATTTTTAGTTAAAATATTTCCTTTAACACTATTTAGTAGGTCGATATTATCCTTTATTTTCAAAACTTTGTTTTTATCAACTTCGCCCTTACCTTGAATCTCTTCGAGCATTTTTTTTCTAAAATAAAAAGAATAATGATTTAACAAACCGACAATCTCATTCGGTTCTTTTTTGGCAATAGTTTCCACATAATCCAATTTCTCGGAATTATTTTTATGCAAAATATCAGAAAAAATATTAATAGCGATTGAAATTTCTTTAACTTTATCACTATCTCTTACTAATTCAACAATTTTCCCAGGCTTACATCCAGACATCTCCATAATTTTATCTCTTTGCAGTTTATCTTTAATTGTAATGCTTAAAAAATCTTCAAGAATTCTTTTTTCAACTGGCAAAAATTTCATAATCTGACAACGAGATTTAATAGTATCAAGTAAATTACCAGAATTTGATGTCAATAAAATTAGTATTGTAGTTTTGTTTGGCTCTTCTAAAGTCTTTAAGATTGCATTTGCCGCCGCTTTCGTCATCATATCAGCCTTCTCGATTATAGCCAATTTATGTTTTGAAGAATATGGATAGAGACTTAATTTTTTCTCAAGTTCTCGAATCTGTTCAATAATTATTTGCTTTTTGTCTGCATCTGGACGCAAAATTATTAAATCTGGATTTTTTTCAATATCATTAATACTATCTCCCAGGACAAGTTTGCAAAATTCTAAAGCAAATGTCTTTTTTCCGATGTGATCAGGTCCTTCAAATAAGTAAGCATGAGATAATTTCCCCGCATTATAGCTCTTTTGAAGCATATCAATTATTTTTTTGTTCCCTAGAATATTTTTTTCAAAAGACATAATTTTATTCTCATTTATATGTTTAATTTAGCATATTTTTACATCAAAAGCAAATACTCTTGAATTACAAAACTTAAAAATTAAACCGTCATTCTGAGAAGCTTACGATGAAAAATCCCGCAACTACTTTGCATAAAATTGTAAATCAACACAATGTTAGTCTTCTCACGAAGATTCTTCGACTCGCTATCGCTCACTCAGGATGACAGTTTCAACGATTTAGGAACTTCTAAAAACGACGTTTTTGTCATTGAAAGTCTAGAACCTGAAAGAAAAAATAAACTCTAGAATAAAAATTTACTAGTTTGTAAGAGCTTTCTCTATTAAAGATTTAAATAACTATCCTTGCTATTTAATATTTTATAAAACTTCTCGTAGAATTATTCATTTTTTATAATCACCTAGGATGACATCCAACTTTCTCAATAAATTTCTTCATACTATTTTCAAAGTTCTTCCTTGAAAATTTGTTTGCCTGATTTTTAATCTTCACACTGTCATACTTTTTATAATTATTTTTCAATCTTCGTACTCCGTCAGCTAGAATCTCTGGAATCGCATCATCAAAAAACTCCCCAGTTTCCCCTTCAATTACTGTTTCTTTCAATCCTCCTTTTCTAAATGCTAAAACTGGCTTTCCAAAAGACATTGCCTCAATGGCTGTAATGCCAAAATCATCTTCACCAGGAAAAATGAATGCCTGGCAATTTTGATAATATTCTACTAATTTTTCTGCACTTTGAAATCCTAAAAATTTTATATTTTTCTCTGCCATATTTTCCAATCTCTTGCGGTCTTCTCCTTCTCCAATAATAATTAATGGCAAATCCAGTTTATTAAATGCCTCAACTGCAATATCAATTTTCTTATATGGACTTAATCTCGAAACTATTAAAAAATATTCCTTTAATGGTTCCATAGTTTCAAAGGGCTGTGGAATCGCATGCGCAAAATCTTGCAATTTAGTTTCCATGAAATTATCATCAAAATGTAACCCTTTCACAGTATCGCACGGTGGGTAAATGACTTCATTTTTCATTCCATAAAACTTTTCAATTCTTTTAGCTGTATTTTTTGAATTAGCTATAAAATAATCAACTCTTTCAGACGCAGCTTTATCCCACATTCTCATATAATGTAAAATGGGCAAAATCAAAACTTTCTTGATTCCCTGGATTTTATTTTCCTTAAGATAATTCAGATGCCAATCCCAAAGAAACCGAGTTGGAGTATGACAATAACAAATATGAGCTGTTTTTGGCTTAGTAATTATCCCCTTCGCAAAAGAACTCGAACTCGAAATAACAATGTCAAAAGCTCTTAGATCAAAAGTTTCCACAGCCGTCGGCATCAAAGGTAATAAATATTTTTTTCGTCGTCTTAAAAATTTGGGAAGCTTATTTAAAAAAGATGTTCTAATTTTTGCTTTAGGAAAATATCGCTTCATCTTTTTCTTATCATAAAGCAAAGTATAAATCGGCGCTTCAGGATATAAACTATGTAAAGATTTTAAAACCTGCTCCGCCCCTCCGAAATATGTGAGGAAATCATGAACAATTGCAATTTTTTGTTTTTGGTTTTTATGAGTTGACATTTTTTAGACTTATAATAAAATTCAAAAGAAATAATTCAATAATTCAACAACACATCCATCGTCTTTTTTGCGCATTTTTCCCAACTAAATTTCCGAGTATTTTCATAACCTTTTTTAATCATATCATTTTTCACATCTTGATTGCAAATTATTTTCTCAAACCCTTCTGCAACCTCCTTAACATCGTTTGGATTAACCATTAATCCCGCCTCTCCAGTAATTTCAGGCAGTGATGACACATTGGAGCATATAACTGGCACACCGTGACTCATAGCCTCAAGAATCGGTAATCCAAATCCTTCGTAAAAAGAGATTAAAACAAATAAACTTGCGTTTTGATATAATTCAGTTTTTTCCGCCTCAGAAACATATCCCTTAACTATTATATCTTTTTTATAAGAAGATTGATTAATTACTAATTGAATTTCCTCAAAACCAAATCCTTTCTTACCTACTAAAATCAATTTACAATTCTTATTATTAATATTCTTATCTTTAAATAAATTAAATGCATTAATTAGATTTACAATATTTTTTCTTCTTTCTAATCTTCCAATAAACAAAATATTAGAACCGTCTTTATCTCGATTCTTAATACTGGATACTGGATACTGGATACTGGATACTCCGTGATAAATCACTTTTATTCTTTCTGAACTAACTTTATAAAATTTCATCAAATCTCGCTTTGTACTTTCAGAAGGAACGATAATTTTCTTTGACCATTTCACAGCCAACAAAGTATTAAATTCCAACATCATTCTTTCTTTCCAAGAATAGTTCTCTGGAAAATATTTAAATTCTAAGCCGTGAATAGTAACGATGGTATTTTTTGGATGTACAAATGGAATAGAATGTGCGGGAATAAATAATACATCAACTGAATTTTTCCTCATTTCTTTAGACAATCCAAGTTGCGTCCATAGCTTATTTCTTTTTATTTCTTTAATAAAATAATTCTCAGGCAATTTAAAATTAATTTCTTCGCGATTTTTAACATACAAAAAAATCTGATGACCAGAAGTATCTAGTATCGTCAGATTTTTAATCAACTTATAAGAATATTCTTCTGTACCAGTTCTTTCTTTAATAAAAGCCCTAGAAGCATCAATGTCTATTTTCATCTTTTATTATAAGTTTATTTTTTAGAAATAATACTTCTTCGATATGTATCAAGATCATCTAAAATTTTCCCTGTTCCTTTGACAACACACAAAAGAGGATCATCAGCGACATAACAAGGAACTCCAGTTGATTGAGACAACAAAATATCAAGATTTCTGAGCAATGCCCCGCCTCCACTGAGAACCATTCCTCTGTCAATTACATCGGAAGAAAGCTCTGGTGGAGTATCTTGAAGAACATTTTTAACAGCCCTAATAATCTCTCCTAATTCATCTTGCAAAGCTTCTGTAATTTCATTTGAATTTATTTTAATAGTTTTTGGCAGTCCTGTAACCAAATCTCTTCCTCTAACATCCATAGAAACCTCATCCTCTTCTTTAATTGCACTCCCTATTTTAATTTTTATGTCTTCGGCATTTCTTTCTCCAATCGCCACTCCATGTTTCTTTTTTATATATTCATAAATTGCTTTGTCCAGTTTATCTCCTCCAACTCTCACAGAAGAAAAAGCAACAATGCCTCCTAAAGATATAACCGCAACTTCTGATGTTCCACCTCCTATGTCAATTATCATATTACCAAATGGAGTATTGATGGGTATTCCCGCACCTATAGCAGCAAGAATCGGTTCTTTTACAACATAAGCTGCCTTTGCCCCAGCTTGCAAAGCCGCATCTATTACAGCTCTTCTTTCTGTCGATGTAATCCCAGCAGGAACAGAAATTATAATTTCTGGTTTAAAAAATCTAATTTTACCACTAACCTTATTGATAAAATATTTTATCATTGCTTCTGTAATTCTATAATCGGCGATAACACCATCTTTTACTGGACGGCTTGCAAAAATATTTTCAGGAGTTTTTCCTAACATTTCCTTTGCTTCATTTCCAACCGCTAAAATCTTATTATCATCAAGAGAAACAGCAACAACAGATGGTTCATTTGCAACAACACCTTTTTGAGGCATAAAAACTAATATATTTGCAGTTCCTAAATCAATTCCAATTTTTTTTATAAACATAAATTTCTTTTTATTATAACTTATCTTAATCTTATATTATCTGTTTTAATTGTCAATTTATAATACATCTGTTAAAATTTAATAAACACAAGTAAAAGTATATGTAAAAACCAATTTAAAGTCAATTATCAACAAACCACTTAATTATGCAAGACAAAAAATTCAAAATTTACTTCTATTTCTGCACTGTAATGTTCTTATTTTTACTTGCTTTTGTATTATATTATAGTTTTGGATATAAATATAATATAAAAAACGGAACAACAATACAAACAGGAATTATTATACTAAAAGCCACACCAAAAGATGTCACTATATACAACGATGGACAAATATTAAAAAACAACAAATCTATCACAAGCTTTTTAACCAATATCATAAAAATTGAAAATTTAAATAAAGGTGAATACAATGTTAAAATAAAAAAAGATGGTTATTATGACTGGGAAAAAAATATTATAGTAAAAGAAGGTCTAGCAACAAGTTTTGTAAATATTGTTCTGTTGAAAAAAAACTACGATAAAAAAATTATTTCAGACGAAATCGAAACAAATTTAAATTTAAAGTCTTTTTGGGAAAACGATCAAAAAGATAAAATACTATACAAAAAAGGAAAAGACCTAAATATATTTGACATAAAAAATAATAACGAAATTACAATTAGTGCATTTAAAAATATTACAAAAAACGATACGCAAAAAGACTTTGATATTGAAAATGTTATCTGGTCTGATAATGATACAAAATTAATTATAAAAATAAGCATTGCAGAAAATTCAAATTGGTATCTCGTTGATTTAGAAAATAAAAATAAACTAAGCAATTTGAATAATGCTTTTAACAACAAAGAATTAAGAAATAAATCAAATATAAATTTTGATGAGTTCTTATATTATACAAAAGAAAATAATTTATATAGGCTTGACTACAAAACGCTATCATCTGAAAAAATATTAAACAATGTTTTCAGTTTTTTGATTCAAGATAATAATATTTATTATTTCTCAAAGAATGATAACAAGCTATATTATGCTAATATAAATGACTTTTCAAAGATTAAAATTATCGCTACAATGCCAGACGATTTTAATAATTTGCTTGATGCTAAAATTACAAAAACCGAAGAAAAGACATTTACGATATTATCATCTTCTGGAAATTTATATTTTATTAATAAAAATAATGAAGTTATTTTTATTAACTCCTTTGTAGAAAAATCAAATTTTTCAAACAATAATAAAATAATTTACAATAATAAGCACGAAATATGGATTTACTACATTGAACAAAATACTTCACAAACACCAGAAAAAGCATTCTCGAATAATCTCATTACCAGGTTTAGCGGAACAATAAATAGTGTATACTTATATAAAGACAACGAACATTTATTTTATAAAGAAGGAAACGCAATTAAATTTCTCGAACTTAACAATACAGATAGAAGAAATGTATTTGAATTAATGAAGATTGATAATGATAATATATTTTATGCAAAAAATTCAGATTCTCTGTTTTATATTGAGGATAAAAAATTATTGCAAATTGATTTGAACGAAGGATAGTTTTTTAAATTTAAAACAGCTGTCACTCTTAATTTATGACGAAGAATCCCATTTACCGTCATCTTGAATGGAACAATAGCGAAATAAAGGATCCCACAAGAAGATTTAATTTCTGTTAAATTACAAAACGCAATAAACTAGAGATTCTTCACTTCTTATCTTCGCTCAGAACGACGATAAGATATCATTCTTAGTAAGTGATAATAATACAAACAAAAAAACCATTCTTTTAAGGAAGTGGTTTTTTTGTATGTTTGTATTGTTATCTCTTTTTCCACTGAGGAGCTCTTCTGGCTTTTTTTAGTCCTGGCTTTTTTCTTTCAACTTTTCGAGGATCTCGAGTAAGATACCCTGAATCCCTGAGCTCTTTTTTATATTCTTCATTTAAAACCAAAAAGGCTCTGGCAATTCCAAGCCGAATAGCCTCAGCTTGCCCATTTGAACCACCACCGTGAACTTTTACTGTAATTCGATATTTATCCTCAAGACTCAAAAGCTTGATTGGAGCATAAACTTTTTCAGTAAGAATGTCATTCTTTTCAAAATATACTTTATAATCCGCCTCATTTACTGATATTCCGCTTTTCTTAGTATCAGCATAAACTCGAACTTTAGCAACAGAAGTTTTTCTTCTGCCCGTTGCATAAAAATATTTTTCTTCTTTTTTTTCTTCACTCATAGCTTATATTAAATTATTTACCAAATTTTCCTTTATAGGGATGATTATCGTCCGTGTATATGTTTAATCTTTTTATCATTTGATCTCTAAGCTTATTTTTCGGAAGCATTCCATAAACTGCCTTTTTTATAACCAGAGTTGAATCTTTTTTAATTAAGTTACCCAAAGTAATTTCTTTTAATCCTCCTATATACCAACTATGAGAATAATAAATTTTCCCCAGACCTTTATTTCCAGTATATTTTACCTTGTCAGTATTAATAACAACAACATGATCTCCATTGTCAATATGAGGAAGATAATCAACCTTATTCTTACCCCTTAGCAAAGTTGCAATCTTTGTAGACATTCTTCCAAAACTTTCTTCAGATGCATCAAAAATGTGCCATTTTCTTAGAGCTAATTCTGTTGTACTGATTTTTGGTTTAGACATAAAATTATTTATAATTATTATTTTATATTATACAAATTCGATAACAGACATCTGCGCGACATCTCCTTTTCTTTCTCCAATTTTTATAATTCTCGTATATCCGCCATTTCTGTCTTTATATTTATCTGCAACTTCATTTATTAGCTTTTTTGAAGCTTCATCTCCCAAAAGACTGTGAATTGATTTTGCAGCCAAAAGATTCTTCTTCTTTGCGGTTGTAATTAATTTTTCAACAAAAGAAGAAAGTTCTTTTGCCTTAGCACTTGTTGTAATAATTTTTTCATTCAATATAATAGCTTCTGACAAATGCTTTAACAAAGCCTTTCTCTGCGAGCTACTTCTCTTAAATTTTCTTCCCTTTGCTTTATGTTTCATAACTATATACTAAAATTTATATTATTTCTTCAATGTCAATCCAAATTTACCTAATGATTTTTTAATCTCCTTAATACCTTTATCTCCCATACCTGATAATTCCTGCAGGTCATCCTCTGTCTTCTTAATAATCTTACTAATTGTTTTAATCTTGTTTTCTGACAAAATTTTTGCAATTCTTGGTGATAAATTGATATCGTTAATAGAAGTTTTGAGAACATCTTGCTCTTCTTCTTTTTGTTGTTCTTCTTTTTGTTGTTTCTCTTCTTCAACTTTTTTCTTTTTTTGTTCAACTTTCTCTAGCAACATTTCCTCCTTAATGATTTCTTCCTTATCATCTTCTTTTTCATAACTGATTGTTTCTCTGAACAAATTGAAATGCTCCATAAGAAGTCTAGTCGATTCTCTGAAAGCTTCTTCTGGTGTAATGCTTCCATCAGTTTGAATTTCAAAAATTAATTTATCAAAATTAGTCATCTTTCCAACACGCATATTTTCAACTCGATAATTAACTTTTTTCACAGGAGTAAAAATAGTATCCATTGCAATATTTCCTATTTCAAGTTTTTCTTTATTCTGTTGCTCTATAGACTTATAACCTATACCCTTTTCAACTATAATTTCCATATCTAAAACTCCATTTTTATCAGTTATCGTGGCGACATGAATATTTTTATCAGCCACCTCTATATCACTATTCACTTTTATATCACCTGATGTGACTTTGCCTTCTTTATTAACCTTTATTGATAATTTCATAGATTCGTCAGTATGCATCTTGAATTTAATCTTTTTTAGATTAAGAATAATTTCAACAATATCTTCCATTACGCCAGGAATAGTAGAAAATTCATGATTTACACCAGCTATCTTAACAGAAGTTATTGCAGAACCAACTAAACTAGAAAGAAGCACTCTACGCAAAGCATTTCCAATGGTCGCTCCATAACCAGGATAACAAGACTTAATTTCAAAAACTGCAAAATTTTCTTCTTGTTTTATTATAATTGGTTTTTCAGGTAATGTTATTTTTTGCATATTTTTGTTTATTTTGTTATTAATAAGACTTTTTATCTATTTATTAAGATTTTGAATAATACTCAATAATCAAATGAACATCTATATTAGTATCGATTTCTTTTAATACTGGTTCAGAAATAACCTTGCCTTCAACTTTTTTCACATCTAAAGACAACCAAGAAGGAGTTTGATGATTTTTTATCAAATTTTTTAAATCTTGGAAATAATTACTTTTATCGCTCTTTATAGAGATTACATCTCCTTCACTAACAAGACAAGAAGGAATATCCATTTTTTTACCGTTTAATAAAAAATGACCATGATTAACAAGTTGCCTAGCTTGACTTCTTGAACTTGCCATTCCAAGTCGATATACAACATTATCCATTCTTTTTTCAAGAAGACTCGCTAATAAATTACCCGTATTTCCACTCATACGACTGGCAATGTCATAATATTTCTTAAATTGCCCCTCCATTATACCATACGTTCTTCTAATTTTCTGTTTCTCACGAAGCTGTGTTCCATACTCTGACAAACCCATTTTTCGCGCTTGTCCATGCTGCCCTGGAGCATAAGGTCTTTTTATCATAGCACATTTAATACCAGAACAACGATCACCTTTCAAAAAAAGCTTTGTTCCTTCTCTTCTACATTTTTTACATTTTGGACCTATATCTCTAGCCATGATTATTTAATTTAAACTTATAAAAATCAAAATTGATTACATTCTTCTGGGTTTTGGAGGTCTACAACCATTATGTGGAATTGGAGTCATATCAGTAATAGAAGAAATAACTAGACCATTCGCTGCAATTGCTCTTACTGCTGATTCCCTGCCGCTTCCAATACCCTTAACAAAAACATCTACTTCTCTTAAACCAACCTTCTTTGTTTTTTCTAATAATGAATTTACAATATTTGTAGCAGCATAAGGAGTCGCCTTTTTTGCTCCCTTAAATCCTAAAAGTCCAGCAGTTGACCAAGCAATAACACCACCATTTAAATCTGTAAGAGTTACAACAGTGTTATTATATGTTGATTTAATGTGAACCTGCCCCTTAACCATACTTCTTCTTTTGGTCTTCGAAACCTTACTCTTACTCAATGACTTTGAGCCACTCTTGTCTTTACTTCCGATTGTTATTACTCTTCTTTTTCCCATATATATAATTTATTTTTTTTATTACACCTGAAATCACAAAACATTTTAAGCTTATGTTTTTTCTACTTTAACTTTTCCGCTTCCTGCCGTTCTCCTTACATTTCCTCTTACAGTTCTATTATTAGTTTTAGTTCTTTGTCCTCTTGTAGGCAATCCCTTTGAATGTCTTGTTCCTCGGTAGCAACCAATCTCTTTTAGTCTCTTAACATTCATCATAATCATTCTTTTCAGTTCTCCTTCTACTTTATATTCTTTTTCAATAATTTTCTGAATATTACTTATATCCTCTGAAGTTATATCTTTTGCTCTTGTACTTAAATCAATATTAGCATTTTTTAAAATTTTTCTACTTGAAAAAAGTCCTATACCTCTAATATAAGTTATGGCGATTTCCATTCTTTTTTCTTCTGGAATGTTTACTCCTAAAATTCTTGGCATATAGATTTAGTTTAAGATTAAATACGGTTTAATTTAAATTCAATAATTGACAACGGTTTTTATCCTTGTCTTTGTTTGTGTTTAGGATTTTCGCAAGTAACATAAAGTCTTCTCTTGCGTCTTACTATTTTACATTTATCACAAAATTTCTTTATTGAAGCTCTAACTTTCATTTTTTTATAATTATTGATAACTAGACTAGTTGCGTAATTAATTTTATAACGAAATTAATTGTGCAACAAAGCTATTACTTTCTTCTTACAATTCTACCTTTAGTCAAATCATAGGGACTCATTTCAACAATAACTTGATCCCCTGGTAAAATTTTGATATAATTCATTCTCATTTTACCAGAAATATGGGCCAACAATTCATGGCCTTCATCGATCTGAACTTTAAATTTTGTTCCAGGCAATGTCTCTGTAATAACACCCTCCACCTGTACAATTTCTTTCATAAATATAAACCTACAGAATTAATATAAAAATTTTATAAACAAAACAACAACTAGAACCATCTCTGGTCTATTTTATTAACTCCCTAAATTATTTTCTAACTTAAGTTATTAATCAGTTACTTTGCTAGTTTACTACAAAGAATTATTTATGTCAATAGTGATATTTATTTTATCATAAGCGGCAGGAATTTTCTTAATCCATTTCGGCTCAAGACTCACACTGGTTGATTTTATACCGTTTATATTATTGAAATACGTAGTTAATTCTTTCTCGTTTTTATTTGCTATTTCCTCCTTTAGTTTGTCAATATTAATTTCCGCTACTATATATTGTTTTGTACTAACAGGAATTATAACTTCACCATCTTTATCCATTAAAATATTTCCTACTTCGAATGTTCTACTATTTTCCAAAACTATCTTGTTTTTTTCTAATTTTTCGTCAACCTTTCTGTCAACCAGCTCACTTAAATCGTTTTTTAATATAATTGGAAGACTAGACTGCATTGAAACATTAATCTCAAAATCCTCAGCAGTCTCACCTACTTTTATATTTGTATCAACTTTTATTTCACCCACCTCTTTCAAGTCACTGAAATCAGCAACCTCGTCAGATATTTTGCTGGAAATATCTTGTTCGTTCTTTTCTTTAACTAATTTTACAAGCTTATCTTTAGCTGTTATGTAATCACTTTCTGAAAAATAAGCCACTTCTTGATTTATTCCGCCAGTCATTTCCTTGGTTGATCTTGCATAAATTGAATTATATTTTGCGCTACCTTGTAGTCCTGGCAAATGAAATGCATCGGGATCAATATTATATTCTTCTCCAACCTTATCAGCATAAACTGTAATTACAATTTGCCCAGGAATATCCACTCCTTCAACCCTTGAAAATCCTGGGATAGTAACAGCCTGTCTTACTCTAAAAAGCTTGTTATCTGTTTTTGATAAAAATCTTGTACTTGCAACTATTCTCTGAGGAGTAGAAGAATATTCATTAAAGACTGTAATCTTCCCGCTTGCTTCTTCCTCTATATGTTTTTTCCCAGTAGTTGGATAAAAACCACTTTCTTCACTGTCTATTTTTATAATATCCAAAGGTATTTTATTATTACTCGCGTCAATCTTTTCAATACTTTCATCTCCTGTAAATTCAAAACTATATAGTGCTAAGTCCTTTTTCAAAACTATATTAATTTCTGCCTTTTGATACATAAAAAAAGCAGCGATTGACACAGTGACGATAATCATCAAGATGAAAAAGACAAGTAACTTTGAGTTAAGAGCAGATACAATTATTGTTTTTTTCCGTTTTTTATTATTTTTTGCAACATCCTTACAACTGTTCAGTTTATTATCATCAAAAGACTTTGTGAACCTTTCACTTGTTTTATTTTCATAATGATTAATTTTTTTTTCAAAAATTTTTCGTTCACTTTCAATACTACTCTCTGGGGCCTGAACCTTCTTCACAATATCAAACACTTTCGCTTTATTATCTTGATTTTCAGTACGAAGATCATCCTTTTGATATATGTTTTTCTTTTCAACAATATCCTTATTTAAGTCTAAGGTTTTATCGATATTTTTTACAACAGAACTAACAACGTTACTTTCATCTTTTTCCACAAATTGATTTTGATTAACACCTAAATTTTCGGTTTTTAAAATTGAAATATTTTTATTTATTTCTTCTGCTCTTTTTTTTAATATCTTCAAGTTTATAATGCTTCTTAAAATAAGCGCCTCCGCAGGAACAACTAAAACCACTTCGCTACTAGCACACTTACTAATTCTATTAACGATTGAAGGCATATCTTCGTCCGTTTCTATAAATATTTTATTTTGATTCTCATCCTTCATAATTTTATTTTTATTTAATAATATTATTTAAAATTTTATTGCACTGATCTTCTTCAACTTCTTTATCGAAAATAAAATTTGCTAAACTTAAAGAATTTATATATTGAAAATCTTTTATTTCGTTTGTTTTATCTTTTATTTTTAAGATATCGCGATAATCAATAAAATCTATTTTCATTTTAGAAAAAGGAAATAATCTTTTGCTCAGTAACTTGATTATCACATCCCTATTATTTTCAGAGAACCCACTTCCCTCTCCATAAAATAATATCTTAAAAGAAGCTAAATTTATATGTGCAAAATCTTCCAAAGACAATTCAATACCATCTAACAAAATTTCATAATTTTCAAACGCTTTATTAATTTTATCAGATGATGATTCGTCCATTCTACCTTTATTACATCTCTTTTCAGGATTTTCAGTTTCTGTAGCTTTTAGATCAAATTCACTTAACGAATGGTGATTAAAAGATTTTTCTCCAATATTAAAAGATTTAACGCTTTCAATAATCCCTTTATATAACACAGCTACACTGGTCGTTTTTCTTCCAATATCAACAAGTATAATATTTGATTTTGAAATATTTTTTATTCCCTTTGCGATTGAGACTGCATATAACTGCGAAACAATTTCCAGCAACTCCGCATTTAACTTCTTGGAAATATTTTTTATTAATTCATAGTGAGAATGAAGCATAAATGAATTGAATATAGAAAATTCAATGTTGCTTCCTTTGAATCCTATAGGATTAATTACTTTATAGCCATCTATATTAATATTTGTTATCGAAGAATGAGTAATAAATATATCAGAATCAAAAGCTTCCTTTTTTTGTACAATTTTCCTCACATTCTCATGTAAATTTCTTTGAACCTCAGCGATAATACTTTTCAGCTCTTTCTCTCCTATTCTGTCTTTATTTGTTTTTCTTTTATAATTAATTTTAATTGAAACACCCTTTACAAAATTTCCATCCATTCCAATGATAATTTTTCTAGGCCTTATTTTAGCAATTTTTACTGCATCGTCAACTGCGAAAGCACAAACAGAAACAATATTTTGGAAATTATCCTTAACATCAATTAAGATATTCTCATTTTTCTGATATCTTTTTCCAACACCAATAATAAAAGCTCTTTCATTTTTCCTGTCTAATTGCACAATTAAAGCCTTAACAACTTCCGAACCAATATCAAGTGATATAAAATAATCATTAAGCTTATTTCCAAATAATTTTGAAGAAATACTCATTCATTTTTATTTTTAGAATCTAATTTATTATAATAAATTTATCATTTATTGACAACAACTTGTCGTTTCGTGGGAGTGGTAGCTATGAGAAATCTATAAACATAATCAAGCTCATTTATTATGATTTCAGATCTCTCAATTTTCACCAGCTAGCGAATCATTTCAAGGTGACATTTTAATAGTATTTTGTAATTCAAGGTAATTTAAACAAAAATTATATCAGATGTCCATCACTTTCTATGCTTTAAGACACCCACTAAATAAAAAATAAAAAAGCAATCTGCAAATATTGCTTATCCTAAATAAAGCTATCTAAAAATCTAAATCAAATATCTTTTTTCATTCTATCGATCAAAACTTTATGTGGACTTTCAAAGATGTTTATTATAAACTTGTCAAACATACCCTTTCTATATCGAAGTTCATCCGTACTCATGCAAACATAGTTAATTCCTTTGCCAACTTCTGCCTCAATATTAGATAAAAAAGTTTTTAATTTATTTCTATTAATGTTTTCTCCAACAATCAAAATATCAATTTGGGTTTTATCAGAATTCAAAAAAACTCCTGAAATTAATACGAATCTTATTTTACCTAATTTCATAACTTGACTAGAAATTTTATCAGACGAAGCTGGACTTGCTTTGAAAATTAATCTCTTTAATTCGTTATAAAGAATAAAATTCTTATTAACAGAGTAATATATTTTTTTTGTTTTTTTTCGTTGAACTAAAAATTTAATTTTTAAAAAATTATTAATCTCTTTACGCGTCAAAGGAGCTTTCATTCTTGAACTACTGACAATCTCATTAAAAAGATATTCCTCCTCTGGATTATTCAAAAAAAGACGCAGAAGTTTCACTTCAGCTTTTGAACGAAATAAATTTTCTAAAATCTCAGACATGCTAAGCTTAATAAATAAATAAAATTCAACCTATTTTTATATTATACAACTTTTGAATTATATGACAAGTGGAAATAAAAATAGCATTATTTTCTCTTTATGCTAGAATATAATTATATCATTAAAGAAATAAATATGAAAAAGGAAATTAAAATTGGAATCTCAGGAAATGTTGGAAGCTTTTCTGAAGAAGCTGCAAACTATTATTGCCAAAAAAATAATATAAAAAATTATAAATTAAAATATTTAATTAATGCAGAAAAAACTCTCAAAACATTGCATGATAAAAAAATTGATAAAGCAATTTTTCCAATCGAAAATTCAAATGGCGGAATTGTAATCGAAGCAATTTATGCTATCAGTAATTATAATTTTAATATTAAAAAAATATTTGAAATCGATGTGCAACACTGTCTTCTTGTTCAAAGAGGAATAAATGTCAGTGACATAAAAAAAATTGCCTCCCATCCTCAAGCACTAAAACAATGTAGAATGTATATTAAACAAAAATTACCAAACATAAAATTACAAGAATATTCTGATACAGCAAGTGCAGCAAAAGATTTACATAATAATACATTAACCTCAGACACTGCCGTTATCGCACCAAAAATATGCAAGAAATTATATAACCTAGATATACTCGAAGAAAGTATTCAAGATCTCAAATTCAATTTTACAACTTTTGTTGTGGGGGAAAATTTAAACAAATAAAAACATCTTATTTTTTCTAAACTCATAATAGTTAATAAGGCTTAGAATGGATTTCCATCCACTCCAAGCCTTCTTTTTTTAGATGCCAATTTTAACAGCATGTGCAACAATCACACATAATTCTCTCACCTCTTTTTATTTTTTTTGTCAGTAATCGAATCTCTTTTTAACATTCAGAGATATTTCATTTTAAAGACAAGGGTTTAAATAAATTACTTTAAATTACGAAATGTCATTCTGAGTGAAACGAAAAATCCCGAAACTACATGCAAAGAGCTTAACTATTAGATTGCCATGCTTCTATCATCACTCGCGATAACAATAATATTTTGTGTTTTGTAATTTTAAAAAAATACTCAAATCTCTATCTTTAAGATTTTAAAATATTTTTCTAGAGAGGCTTAAATTCATTTAAAATCCTCTCTAGAAAAATTTAACAGGAATGCGGTTTATGCTCATTAACTTCCCAAGTTTTTTTACAACACTCAATCGCTTCTTGTCCTTTTTTAGAACAATTTACACAACCATTTGTATCTATAACCTTTTTATTTTCCATTTTCATCACTTCTCATTTACATTTTTATTTTTATTTTCTATTAAAACTCTTGAAAGCCGGGAATCGGATTTAAACCTATGTTATAAATGGTTTACATCCATCCGCATACCCATACTATACTGCCCTAGTACAATAAAAAACACGCCAAACAGGCGGGCTTATAAACATCATTTAAATCAATTTACAAAAAATTTACACAACACTTAAAAACCAACCTGATTACAGGACGCTACAACAACAAATTTGGTTTGAAAATGTTTTCATAAATACTTTAAAGTTATCTTAGGTATATAATAGCACAAATATTAACCATGTCAATAATTAAGACCTTATGTAAAAATATTTTATTCAATGCTCTCTTAAAAAATAATATCTGAAATTGAAAAAACTTACAAACCTAAATCCGTCAAAAATTTATCCAGCTCTTCATTATTAATTACTCTATATCTCCCCTGCTTTAAGTCATTCAACTCAACATTCATCACCCTAACCCTTTTCAAATCAACAACCCCAAATCCCAAAACCTTACACATATTTCGAATCTGTCTATTTTTTCCTTCAATTAATATAATTGAAAAAGTAAAATCATCAATTTTTTTGAATACACATTTTTTTGTTTTATAACCACCACCAATTTGCACACCGTTAATCATTTCATTCTCAAAGTTTTCATCGATAAACTTATTAACCTTCACAATATATTCTTTATCATGAGAATAAATTGGATTAAGTAGTTTATCCGTCACGCGACCATCATTTGTCAAAAGTATCAATCCGCGTGAATCCTTGTCCAACCTACCTAATGGATAAACATCAGTGTCTAATTTTATAATATCGGAAATTGAGGTTTCTCCTTCTTGTCCTGTATGAGTCACAACTCCTTTAGGTTTATTATATGCTAAATAAACAAGCTTTTTCAAATTACCATCCACTACAACCTCATCAGATTCCAAAACCATTTCTCCTAACTCCGCCACTTTGCCATTTATAATTATCTTTCCGTTTTTTATCAACTCATCAGCCTCCCTCCTACTGCAAATTTTCTTCTCCGCTAAATATTTGTTTATTCTTATTGGATATATCATTGTTATTGATTAATAAAATTAATATACTCATCATAGCAGTTACATGCAAATAATCAATACTCGTACACCAAACAATTTAAAGTATGCAAAGGTATACCTCTGCAATGAGAATTGGAATCCATTGATTAAAGAATTAGAGAAATTGCATGAAGCGATTAGTGAATTGGATTATATAAAAAATAAAGAGTAAATAATAAATTATCTACCCTATTTAATATATATTAGGCACAGTACCAAGTAACTTACATAGATGGGATTACAAAATCTTCTGGCATAATCATTGGTTTACCAAAATTTTTGCCCTGTATCATGCAACCTACACAGATTACATTTCCCCATGTATTTTCAGAAACAAGGAAGTCACCTTTTTCGCAGTTTACCGCATCGCATTGTGGATTTGCTTTCCTAAACAATGTTTTCATTTTATCACTATATTCAGCCATTTGGCTAACACCTCCATATTCATAATATTATTGAAATATTATAAAATGTCAATAGAAGATCCTGTTCATAAAAGAAATCTAATTAAAGGGGGTTGATTTTTATTTAAGGGGTATAAAAAAATCCCTTATTTAAGGGACGATTTAGTGTGTACCACCTAGGGGAATCGAACCCCTATTGCCAGGATGAGAACCTGGTGTCCTAACCGTTAGACGAAGGCGGCAGAATTGGCATTTAACTATCTAGTATTAAATATTTAACAACTGTTATCAAACACCAAACACTTAAATACTTGCCACTTAACACTTCATTAAACTATCATAAATAAAACTAATTTGCAATACTAAAATATTGAAATTAATTATAATTTATTTCACTAATAATTTATCCGCCAACTCTGGTCTTACCATCGCCTCTCTAACAACCTTTTCCATATGCATAGCTCTTGATCCTTTTATTAAAACAACATCCTCTTTTTGTAAAATAGATTTTAAAGATTTAATTAAATCATCTATATCTTCAAAATAAAAAATGCTGTCGCTTGCCATTCCGCTTTTTCTGGCTTGCTCGCATAATATTTTATTTCTTGAACCATAAGCAAAAAGAATATCAACCGACTGAAAAACAATCTCTCCTACTTCTCTATGAGCTGACTCACAATATTCTCCCAACTCAAGCATATCACCCAAAACTGCAATTTTTCTTTTTGCGCTCAGTTTTTTCACTGCTTCCAAAGCAACTCCCATTGAACTCGGACTGGCATTGAAAGAGTCATCAATTATCAAAGACTCGTTTATACCTCCAATTAAATTCATTCTTCCTGCCAATGGATGATAATTAGAAACAATTTCCGACATTTCCACAAGATTAAATCCAAAGTGAATTCCGACTGCAACGGCAGACAAAGTAGAATAGATCTGTCCTTTGCCTAACGCATAAGGAAGCCGAAAAGGAACTGTCGTTCCACCATAAGATATTTTGAAACTCATTCCCATCAAACCATCTTCTGTTCTGAACTTTTTGTCACTTAATAAAACTTCACTTGCAATCACATCCTCATTGCCATTAAACCCATAACTAATTGTTTCTGGTTTAATATTTTTTGATAATTCTTTTATAGCTTCATCATCAAAATTCAAAACTGCCAAATCTTTCTTACCTAAAGATTTTATTAACAAAGACTTTTCTCTTGCAATATGCTTTGCATTTTTGAAATATTTTACATGAGAAGGAAACTTTCCAATAGCCGTCATAATACCTATATTAGGTTTTACTATTTTTAGAATCTTTTTCATATCTCCAGGACGATTCACGCTAATTTCCAAAATGATTATTTCAGGATAATCTTTTTTAATTATTATAATTTTAATAGCTTTAATAAAAACTTTTAGCCAACCAACGACTGAATGACCTCCACCTTCAATTCCAATTATTGTCAAAGGAATATTTATATCAGAACTATAACAACCTCTATTACATGCCACTTTATATTTTGTTTTTAAAATTTCATAAATAGATTTTTTTGTACTGCTTTTACCAACACTTCCTGTAATACCAACAATTACTGGATTGTATTTTTCCAGTATTCTTTTAGCTAATATATTAAGGATTTTAACAACTATTTGTTTTGTCATCTGTCTTGTATATAATCTATTTAATTTATTCTGTTGGGGAAATATTATAATAATTAACCAACTCTTGAGCTAAATCTTGAAAAACTACCGCTGTTGTATTAGCTGCATATGGAGCGTTCTCTGGTTCATCTAACTTAACTAGTATCGAAAATTTTGGATTTGGCATCGGGCCAAATCCGACAAAAGTGTGAATAGTTTTTTCCTCTTCATATCCCCTACCATCTTTTTTTGGAATCTGCGCAGTCCCAGTTTTTCCTGCAAATTTATATCCATCAACTTTTGCCTGCTGAGCGTGTCCATTTTCAATTACACTAACCATCATTGCTGAAACTAAATTTGCAGTTCTTGACGAAACAACTTGTCGAACAACCTCAGGCTCAACTTTTTCTGAAATGCCATCATGTATAAATTCACTCACTATATGGGGCTTCATTAATTTACCATCATTTGCAAGAACTGAAATTGCGTTTAATGCCACTAAAGGAGTGACTGAAATTCCTTGACCATAAGAAGCAGTCGCATAATTTATTTCATTTTTCTTTTCAAGATTAGAAAGATTTCCCCTAGTCTCACCCGTAAACTCAATTCCCGTAAACTCATCAAGTCCAAAATTTTTCAAATAATCATAAAATTCTTTTTTCTCAATTTGATTTACTGCAAAAACTGTTCCTGTGTTTAAAGATTTTTCTAAGACTTGAATCATATTTTGTTTTCCATTCGCCTTGCCATCAGAATTACTAATTGGCCAACCATCAATCTTCAAATACCCCTCATCAATATAAGTTGTGCTTGGACTAATTTTTCCGAGATCTATACCAATTGCCATTGTTATCGGCTTTTGAATTGAACCTGGCTCATAGACACTGTGAATACTAGAATTCAAAAAGACACTCATATCATTTTCTTTGGAATATTCGTTCGGATTATATCGAGGATATTGAGCCAAAGCAATTATAGCTCCTGAAATAGGATTCATAACAATTAAATCACCTTTCTTGGCTCCGTATTTATTAATCGCATCCTCTAATTTTTTTTCTGCTAAATATTGTATAGTTTGATCAATTGTTAATATAATATCATCACCATTTTCTGGAGCTTTAGAACTCTTCAGACCAAAAGAAATCCAGTTTCCTGAAACATCTTTTTCGATTTCAAGAAATCCCATTGTTCCTTCAAGCCTGTCATTATAATATCCTTCTATACCATACTGTCCGACTCTTTTATCGTCCTTAAATCCCAAAAAACCAACCAAATTGGAAGCGAAGTAATTACCAGGATAATACCTGACGATTTCTGGAATAAATCCAATTCCAGTAAATTCTTCCTTTCTAATTATTTCGACTATGTCATCTTGAACACTGGTTTTAATTACTTCATATGGATCATCTTTTTTATTCAAAAGATTATATATTTTTTCTTCTTCAAGTTTTAATATTTCTGATATTTTTTTCGCAATTTCTCTTTTGTTTTCGACATTTTTTGGAGAAGCATAAACAATACTTAATTCTTTATTTACAGCAAGAGGATAAAGGTGATCTGAATATAAATCCCTTATAAATATTTCCCCTCTTTTAGGAACTGTTTCTTGAAAAAATTCATGCTGATCCTGAGCTAAAACCTTATAAAAATCATTTTTTATAATTTGAACTTGAAACAATCTTAATACAACCACACAAAAACAAATAATGACTAGAAAAATTAATATATATATACGAACCACAAAATCATTTTTGCTATGAAGAGTTAAAAAACTTTTTTTCATAAATTGTGACTAGAAAATATTTTATAATGTCGTTCTAAAAAATTCCTTAAATATGTTGTGATTTATCAAAATTATCTTTCCATAGCCACTGCACCTAGACTGGAAGTTATATATTTAATATTACCGTTTTCAACTGCAACTAAATTGCTAGATTCGCTTTCAAAATTATATACAGCCTTTAAATCAGCTAGCTCGATAATCATTTTCTGATTTTCTCTTTGAAGATTATCTAATTGTCTTTCAAAACCCTTAACATCATATCCATTAGTAGCAATACTAACAGTTTTAGACATATATAATAAACCAATTACACAAATTAAAAAAACTAAAAAAACACTTAATATTTTTTCGCTATTTTTTATATTTTGAGAAACAGTTATCTTTTTGAATTTACTGTTCCTATAATTGTTTCTTCTTGTCTGCATCACCTTTTGTAAAAAATAAATGATTAAATTTTTTTTGCTATTCTTAATTTTGCGCTTCTTGATCTTGGATTAAAAGCAATTTCTTCCTTTGTTGCCACAACCGGCTTTTTCGTAATAATTTCCAATTGCTTTTTATGTTTACAAACACATAGAGGAATTTTAACATCACATACACAATCCTTTGCCTCTCTTCGAAAAAAATTCTTTACAATTCGATCTTCTAAAGAATGAAATGAAATTATACATATTCTTCCTCCAACTTCTATATTTTCTAAAATTTTAGGTAAAACATTTTGTAAATTTTCCAACTCTTCGTTTACAGCAATTCTGAAAGCTTGAAAAGTTTTTGTCGCAAAATGTATTCTTTGAGCCTTGTATCTCGTAGGAACTGCTTGTGATATTATATCTACTAGTTCTTGAGTGCCAACAATTAATTTTTCTTTTCTAGCAACCATTATTGCCTTTGCAATTGAATATGCGTACTTTTCCTCACCATAATCTTTTAAAATCTTTTTTATTTTTTCTTCACTCCAATTGTTTATTATATATTCTGCCGTAAACCGATAATCATTATCATTCCCCTGACCACCAATTCTCATATCAAGTGGACTATTTTTCAAAAAAGAAATACCAAGGTTGTCATCGTTTAGTTGTTGAGAAGAAAATCCCAAATCAAGAAAAAATATATTAATTGGAGAAAAATTATGTTTTTTTCTAATGTTATCAAAATCAACAAAATTTCCTTTTTCAAAAATAACTTTCTTAGAATATTTTTTCAATCTTCGTTGATTTTCAATCAAAGCCTCGCTGTCCAAATCAATTCCAAGCAACTTTCCATCAGGAGAAATTTTTTCAAGAAATAGTTCTGCATGACCGCCACCGCCCAATGTTCCATCAACTACATTTTCCCCTGGTTGAGGATTTACAATTTCAATAATTTCTTTAGATAGAACTGGGATATGAAAATATGTCATAATTTAATTTTATAATTCACCTACATTATTTTACACTCCTAATTCTCCTAATTTTTCTGCTATATTACCACTATCCTTTTCTGTTTTAATCTTATATTTATTCCAAGCTTCTTCATCCCAAATTTCAAGACGATTAAACAAACCGCCAATAATAATCTTCTTCTTTAAATTCGCATATTTTCTCAAATAATCTGGCAAAACGATTCTCCCTTGTTTATCAAGCTGAACATCCATAGCTCCAGCAAGCATTAAACGAGCAAATGCTCTTGTATTTGATTGACTTATGGGCAAACTACTTAACTTTTCAGCCAAAACTTTCCATTCAGATACCGTGTACAAAAATAAACAACCGTCCAATCCCCTTGTAAC
The DNA here is from genome assembly GCA_023270095.1 of Minisyncoccota bacterium. GTDB lineage: Bacteria > Patescibacteriota > Minisyncoccia > JAHIHE01 > JAGLIN01 > JAGLLA01. The sequence goes on along the minus strand of JAGLSJ010000001.1, from coordinate 11,719 downwards.
GACAGCTCCTTTCTTTAAGTCATTTCGAAACTTAACTGGCACAGCCAATCTCCCTTTTTCATCTAAATTATGATTATATTCCCCAATAAACATATTTCTATATAAACTTAATTTAATTATCAGTTCCCCACTTTTCTCCACTTTTATATCCCATAACTCCATTATACACCACTTAGTATATTAGTCAAACCACAACAACCCATTTAAGAAAAACTATTTTATTCTTTATTTAAGGCAAATATAAAAAATAACCGAATAAAAAAGCAGATAAACTATCCACAGCTTACCCACTTTTGAATAAATTAAGTTTTATTACTTTTTCCTCTTGATAATAAAATCAGCAAAATCATTCAAAGCTTTTTTATACTTATTATCAACAGAAAAATACGAAATACTCTTTTTTGCCTCTTCGATAAGTTCTTCTGCTTTATTTTCAGATTTTTTCAAAGCCCCTGTATCTTTTATTATTTTTCTTACTGCTTCCAATTCATTCTGAGTTAAATTTTCATTTCCTAAAGCACTACTCAATATCTTTTTCTGTCCTTCATTGGCACTTTTCTCTGCCTCTGTTATTAAAAAAGTTTTCTTCCCTTCTTGAATATCAGATCCAATAGGTTTTCCAATTTTTTTCTCATCGCCAAAAACTCCAATTATATCATCTTGAATTTGAAATGCAATTCCAATAGGAATTGCAAAATTACTTAATAATTTCAAAAACTTATCATCAGCTCCAGCTAGAATTGCTCCCAAATGCAAAGGTCCTTCAATAGTATATTTTGCAGTTTTATATTTTTGCATCTTGAAAATCATTTCTGAATCAAGATTTTTATTTTGATCTAAATTCAGATCCATTAATTGTCCAAAAATAGTATTACCAACAATATTATTAAATTTTTTCAAAGCCTCTTTTTTAACTCCTTCTTCAAAATTAGAATTATTTAAAATTTCATAACTCAATGACGCCATCAAATCTCCCACAAGAATTGCCATAGAAATCCCAAAATGCTGACCATCAATATCTTTGAAATCGCTTTCGATTCTTTTTCTGTATCTACAATGTAGAGATAAAGTACCATGCCGAAAATCATCCCTATCTATTATATCGTCGTGAATAAGAAGATATGAATGCATAAGTTCAACTGAAATCGAAGTTTTTAAAGCCTCTTCCTTATTCTTACCTCCCGCGAGAATATATCCAAAATAAAAAAGAACTGGTCTAATTCTTTTCCCAGAGCTCATCACGAAATTTTTTAAATCACTTATTATATCCGTAAATTCCACAAGCTCAATATTATTTTCTATTTGATTGTATCTATACTCAAAAAATTCACGAAGTTCATCGTCAATCCTCTTTTTTAAACTAATGTAATAATCACGCATTTCCATAATTTTTATTATGTTTAATTTTTAAAAATATTTTAATTGTTGCTCCCTTATTTAAACCGTCACTACTAATTTCAATTTTTCCGTCATGAGCTTTAATTATTTTTCTCGCTATAAACAAACCAAGTCCACTTCCTGAAGCATTTTCAATTGCAGCATTCCTACCTCTTGTAAATTTTTCAAAAATTTTCTTCTGATCAATTTTATTAATACCCACTCCAGTGTCTTTAATTTTAATTTCAAAATATCCTTTATTGTTTTTAACATTAATATCTACTCCTCCCTTTTTAGTATATTTACAAGCGTTATCAATTGTGTTCATGAAAACCTGCCTAATATAATTCGGTTCAACTTCCACATTAGTTATTTTAGAATCAAAATTTAATCGAAGATAAATTCCTTTTTTATCAAAATTTGGCTTCAATGTATTAATTGTTTCTTTTAATATATTTTTCAAAGATACAGATTTAAATTGAAATTTCAAAAATCCTCCTTCAAGTTCAAGCGCATCAAGCATATCATTTGTAATATTATTTAATCTGTCTGTACTGATAAGTATTCGCTTTATCATATTCTTTTTCTCTTTTTCAGATAAACTATCAAAATCTCCATCAGACCACATCGAAACCATTCCTCTAATAGCCGTTAAAGGTGTTCTGAGTTGATGTGAAGTTATATGCAAAAATTCATTTTTCATTTCCAAAAGCTCTTTCAATTTACTATTTGCCCCCCCAAGATCATTATTCAACCTTGCTAATTCTTTTATTTGCTTATTAGTCTGTTCATATAATCTTGCGTTTTCAACTGCATTTCCAATATGTGATGAAAAAATATTTAAAATATTTTTATCTCTTTTAGTTATATCTTTTGCTTTTTTTGTTCCCACAAATAACAATACCCCTATTACATCTCCTCTCGCGTATAACGGAACTGAAACAAATGACTTTGCCCTAACTACTTTTTGAATCATCTTACAAGCATTCAAGCTAACTGGCGGTGAAATAAAGTCTCCTAATTTATTTCCAACAAATATTTTCTTTTCTCTAATTGTTCGTGCTGTTAAACTATCAGTTTTTTTAATCAACACTTTATAGCTTGTAATTGATTTTGTCAAAAATTTTTTTGCTTTTTTTACAATATCCGATTCAGTTATTGCATATGGACTTATTATTTTTTTCTCTCTATCGTATACAATAAATACTCCCCCTTTATTTCCCAAATGTCCCAAACTTTTTGGAATAATATCTACAATTCCCTGAGCAATTTTTTTCGAATCCATATTCTCAATAACCGTACTACTAGCATCAAGCAAAGCCTTTAAATCTTCATTTCCTTCCTCTAAGTTTTTATTAATATCTTCAAGCCTATCTACATAATCTTTAATTTTTTCATTAGCATTCTGCAATTTTTTAGCAACTTTTTTTTCTTTTTTAATGCTAATAATCAAACCCCTGCCAAAATATAGAAATGTTATCAAAACACCAACTTTCAATAATTGCATTATAAAATTATCCGAAAGTAATGTTATATCAATTAATAGTATTATTGACATAACAATAATTAACATTTGAGTAACCAAAGTTTTAATACCCATTAATTCATGTCTAGTTATTGCATATGCAGTAAAAATAAGCAAAATAATCGTTGAATAATCTCCAAAATAATATAAATACACAACATCGAAAAAAACTGGAAGAATTATGTTAAATATAATATTTGCTAAATAAAATATAAAAATTCCAATTATAAAATATTCCAATTTAATTCTTTCTTTTGTAGAAACACTTAAATACTTTTTTATTAATGGATATAAGGTAAAATAAATTATCAATAAAACAACAATCAGAAAAGGAACCATTCCTAAACCGTAAACAATCCTAAGATCACTACCAACAAAGTTTGCATCGCTTACAACTAAGTCAGTCAAACCAGTGAAAACAGTAGTAATAACTCCAATCAACAAAACCACCATGCTAAGAAAACGATATTTGTAGCTCTCCTTGATAAGATATATTGTAAAAAAATAAAGAAATAAAAAGAAAACAGGCGTTACAAACCAAGCAACCTTAAGAAATAAAATAGTAAAATAGATCTGATTTTGAATTACTCTTGCCAAAAAGGCAAAATCAATCCAAATTAACATTGAAACCATTAATAAAATAAATATTTTATTAATACTGCCCTTAGGGTTGCTAAAATAAACCACACAAGACAAATATATGCCAATAATATTTATCAGAAAAATTAAAATTTGATGAACTAAATAATAATCAAGTATCATAATAAGAAACTACCTATTAAAACCAAAAATAAAAAAATAATCGGCTCTATTACTGCAAGAAAATAATATATATTGTTACTTTCTACATGATTTAATTTATTAAGATAATAATAACTATATGGAAACATAAAAAATAACAACAAAGCATTGAGAATAATAACATTAAAATATACGCCATAAAATAAAAGGAAAAATACCAAAATATTTATATAAACTATGATTTTTATACTTTTTCTTTTTCCAAATAAAACAGGAATTGTTAAAAGATTTTCAATTTTATCACTCTCTATATCTCTAATATCAAGCAATATTTGAATTGCAAGAATTCTTAAAAAAATGAAAAGTGAAATTAGAATTGCTTCAAATGTAAACGAGTAAGAATAATAAACAAAAAAGAACAAAACTAACAAAGACCACACCAATGCGACAAAATAATTTTTAAAGGCAACGATTTTTTTTGTTAATATTTTTAAATATTTACTATAAAGTAAACCAAAAATAATAATTATCGACCCAAAACCTAAACTCAATAAATCACCTAAATAAAACAACAGAAATTCTGAAATAAAAACAGCAATCAATACTAACCAAGGAGATTTTTTGTTTCTTCTTAAGTATGTAGCCCTCTGACTATTTACAATAAAATCAACTTTTACATTGTCAAAATGATCATTTAAATAAATAGCATAAAAAATCAAATAAACTATTATCAGAAAATCGAAGGTAACTAAAACGTCCAATAAGATAGATGACATCAAAACAATGCTTACAGAACTCAAAGCAAATAAATGCCCGCCATAAATAAACTCGTTTCTTATAAAATACAAGATATTTTTTATACTCATTAATTTCATTTAAAAATAAAAAATCCCAAAGCGGGACTTACAAATTATTCACAACAAAAAAATATTTATCTGAAATTGATTTATTAAAAATTAAAATTTTATTTTTACTCTCCATTATATTTTATTTTTTTCTTATAATAAAATTATACCACAATATCTGTTAAAAGCATAATTAATGTGATAACCAATATATTTTGCAAATTCGCCATAAAAAAACCAAGCTTTTAAACTCAGTTTTTTATATATTATTTCGTAATTCAAAAATATTAAATGTTTTAAATTCTATCTTGCAAAATGTGCAAACGCTCTGTTTGCTTCAGCCATTTTTTGAACATCCTCTTTTTTCTTCATTGCAGCTCCAGTCCCACCAATTATATCCAAAATTTCCTCAGCTAGTTTTTCTGACATTGGTTTTCCTTTTTTGGTTTTTGCTGCAGCTATAAGCCATCTGAAAGCAAGCTGCGTTCTTCTATTTCCACCACGGACTTCAACGGGAACTTGATATGTAGCTCCTCCGATTCGTTTTGACTTAACTTCCAAAACTGGCGCGACTTTGTTATAAGCTTCCTCAAATACTTCGATTGGATCTTTTTTCGTCTTTTCTTTTATAATATCCAAAGTATCATAAACAACTCTGCATGCCACAGTCTTTTTTCCGTCTTCCATTATATAATTTATAAATTTAGACAGTATCGGATTGTTATATTTGTAATCAGATTTTATTCCTCTATCTATTGTCTTTTTTCTTCGTCCCATGATTGTTTATAGTTAAGTTAAAAATTCAATTTATATTTATATTTATATTTATATTAAAAACTATTTAGGTCTCTTTGTCCCGTATTTACTTCTTTCTTGTCTTCTTCCTTCAACTCCACCAGCATCAAGAACTCCACGAACAATGTGATATCGAACTCCTGGAAGATCTTTCACTCTTCCACCTCTAATCATCACGACTGAATGTTCTTGCAATGTATGTCCAATTCCAGGAATATATGCAGTCACTTCGGCTCCATTTGTCAGTTTTACTCTGGCAATTTTTCGAAGAGCTGAGTTCGGTTTTCTTGGAGTCACAGTACCAACTTTTACACAAACACCTCGCTTGAAAGGATTTCCCTTTTTAGCAACAGATGGTGTATTTTTCAGATAATTAAAATTACGCGCAAGAGCTGGCGTTTTTGACTTCTTAGCAGTCTTTGTTCTTGGTTTTCGAATCAATTGTTGTATTGTTGGCATTTTTTTGTATTAGATAGTTTTATTATAAAAATCAGTTAAAAATAGCACAACTGCATAAGCTTGTGCAATTTTTTTCATTAATATTTCGTGTAATCTCTCAATAATCCTAAGATTAACAGATAGTTACAGATGTGTCAAGAAACAAAATCATTTTAACATAGTAGCGTTTTAAAATTCTAATGTTTTATTATTATCATTGCAATTCCTTCTGTCATTTTCTTTTCACAAAGAAAAATAGAAATTTATTATTTTGGATTATAAAATATTATTGTCATTGCGAGCGACAAAAGGAGCGTGGCAATCCCTTAATTAAGTTCTTTGTATGTGGTTTCGGGATTCTTCGTTTCACTCAGAATGACACTTAGCAATTCAAAGTTATTAACTGATCAATATTTCTTATAAAAACCCGCTGCTCCCTGTAAATAAAACAAACAATAATTCTAGGATAGGCCAAAGAATAAAACTAAATCCCCCCAAGAAAATAAATGCGAGCAACAATATCATACCGTTTTTTTCGAGAAATTCTTTTGTACCCTGCATAGAATATGGCAAAAAATGAAAAAGTATTTTTGAACCATCTAGGGGAGGGATTGGCATCAAGTTGAAAAGAGCTAGAATAAGATTCAGATACACAATAAAAGAGAAAAACAATATCATCGTTGAATCAATATTTTGAAACATCATTATCCGAATAATAGCACCGAAAATCAAAGCGATAATCAAATTTGAAAGAGGGCCAGCCAAAGCAACGAGCATCTCACCATTTTTTTTATCTCGCAAATTGTGAGGATTATAAGGAACTGGTTTTGCCCAAGCAAATATAAAACCGACGCTACTAAAAATCAAAAACAGAGGAACTAGAATTGAACCAATCAAATCAATATGCGGAATTGGGTTCAAGGTTAACCGACCCATAAATTTTGCAGTCGGATCTCCGAGATAATTTGCCATCCACCCATGAGCAAATTCATGAATTACAGCTGAAAATAATAAGATGATTACGAAAAAAATTGCGATAGTAAATTCCATACTTGCCAAAATTAATTTTTTAGTTTAAGATAGCTATGTGCTAACATAATAATCTAATTATCGCTTTATGAGTAAAATATGTCAAGTTTGTGGCAGAGGAACAAGAGCAAGTCAGTCTCGAAGTCACTCAAACATCGCCACAAAAAGAAAACAATTCATCAATGTGCAGACAAAACATATTGATGGAGAAAAAATCAAAATATGTACAAAATGCATCAAGACAACAGCAAAAGACAATTCTTAATTTTTTGAAATTTCTTGGTTGCTATGTTTTTAAAAAATAATCTATATTTATGTAGATTATTTTTTTGCGTTTAAGAAATATTATTTGATTGGAATCCTGACAAGAGTCAGGCTATTCACAATCTTTTATTTTATGCGAAAGCAATTTCATTGTGGGAGCGAATTTGCAATCCGGTCCTTATGCTTCTAAGTTTCAATTATTCGTTTTTATGCAAATAATTTTATAAACACGATTTATACAAACAAAAAACATTATGAAATCTGGCTCTCAAACCAGTTCCCGCAGAAATTTTACAAGATTTCACTCTCACTCTCGTGAGAACTCCTATCTCCTGCCAATCAATCCTTCAATAATTTAATCCCCAACCCCGAAATTTTTCCTCCAGCAAAAATTAAAATAAAAATAAATAAGGACCAACTTGAAAGATTGAGAAGCTTTATGATAAATTCTTGCGGTATTATGTCTTTTAACAAGTCACCTATCTGATTTTTAACTAAGTCTTCTGTTATGGACTTTTGTTGACTCTCCAAACTCTTCACATATTCTGGATCTGCTAGCCTTGATTTATCGATCACAATTTCTTTTTGAGTATCTCCAATTTTCTGAAGATCAGAATCAATTAACTCTCCACTGTTATACTGAAACACTTGAGGTGCTTCTTTCTTCGCAGTAAAAATATCATACGAAGAAGATATTCCAAAAAATATCACCGCAAGACCCAACACCAACAAAACATAACCTACTATTTGATTTGATTTCTTTTCCATATTGATTTATTTAATGTATTATTTAAAATGTGTTGCTATTCTTAATATTGCAGGAGCGGGTTTGCAACCCGGTTTATCTGTTTTTATACAAATAATTTTATAAACACGCTTTGTGATATATGGGAAACATTATGAAGCTGGTTGCAAACCAGTTCCCGCAAAGTTTTATCGCGGGAGCGGGTTTATCACGGAAGTGGATTTCTACGCGGGAGCGAGTTTGCAACCTGGTTCTTATGTTCTATGCGAGAGCGGATTTGCAATCTGGTCCTTATGCTTCTAAGTTTCAATTATTCGTTTTTATGCAAATAATTTTATAAACACGATTTGTGAGATAAAAAAACATTATGAAACTGGTTGCAAACCAGTTCCCGCGGTAGCGGTAAGGGTTGAAATTATTTCAAATGCGTCGCAACTCCCGCGTTATAATCCATCTGTATTTGTTCCGCTGTGCGGGCGTAGTTATAGATACGAACATCATCAATGGAGCCGTTGAAAAAATAATCAGAACCAAAAGAATTTGAACCGATATGCGTATCATTTGAATTCTCACTAAAATTAACCGAAGGAGCACTTACACAAACAACCCCATTTACATATATTATTTTATTCGTTCCATCCCATACCGCTACGACGTGAGACCAAGTATTTAAGGGGGTATTTGACTTTTGGCAAGACAATCTACTAGAATCAGCCCAATTATAAAAATCAAGTTCGGACGAATAATAAATTACATAAGAACTATCTTTACGAATAATAGCACGGCCACCATCATAATTTTTTGGATATATCCAAGCCTCAAGAGTAAAATTATTTGAAAAACTCAAACTACTATCATTCCCAACATCAACATAATCATTACTCCCATCAAACTTAATAGCACTACCATATTTCCCAGAGGTCCATGTTGGAGCTTGAACCAGAGAATATGTTGTTGTGGCGTCGGGGTTTGTGGTCCAGTTGGAAGAAACGGTAATAATGGTGGCGGTGTTTGATAAAACAGTTCTTGATTGCCCTAATCCGGTTCCGCCTGTTGTTGTTATCGTTCCATCCGCCCATTGGTCTGTTGACCAAGTTTTATCTGAATCCGTAAGAGTATTATCTCCTCCCGATTCCGCTGTTCCCGTATCAGTCGTGCCAAAATTAGTAAGCGTCCCGTCATTGTTATTCCAGCTCCCGTCAAAAGCCGTCGTTTCCGAACCTTCATCAAACCCCCACTCTGCCACAGGTCCGCCTTTGTTATAATGATACCGAACTTCCTCCGCCGACAACGCACGGTTATAGATACGGACGGAGTCGATGGAGCCGTTGAAAAAATTATTACTCGCAACACCCGTTGTTCCATATGCACCTATAAAAATTTTATTATTTATATTACTATCTATATCTCCAGTATAATCAGTAGAATCCACCTCTATGCTGTCCATATACAGTTTAATCACTGTACTATCAAAAGTTCCTACAATATGAACCCATTTATTATGCGTTATGGCATATATAGTATTTTTATTAATACTATTGTCAGTAATAGTGAAATACAAACTATCACCTGTATGGTTAAAGTTCAGATAATAACTTGTTGATTTTCCTGATATCGCAGCATAATCGTCTGCCTGTGTTCCATTACTATAAACCCATGCTTCTACTGTAACCTCATCCGTAATATTCAAACTTGCATCATCCCCCGCATCCACATAATCATTCACCCCGTCAAATTTCAAACTCCCGCCACCTCCCGCTAAAGGGGAGGAATCCGTCGTCCAAGTCGGACCATTTGTTAAAGTCCCATCATTAGAATTATCAGAACTATCATACGCCGTTGTTCCTGTTCCTTCATCCATCCCCCAACTCCCCACCAACCCATAATCCATACACCCCGCCGGATCTTCATCGCAATCTTTCCCGGACGGACCAAGATGAGTCGCCACCCCCGCCTGATAATCCAGCCGAATTTCATCCACTGTGCGGGCGTAGTCATAGATACGGACATCGTCAATGGAGCCGTTGAAATAGCTATCCACATGATGACGTGCAATAGACACTGGTCTGTCATTAGTTATATCACCTGCTGTTCTAGCAGTAGATTGTTTTAATACTCCATCTATATAAAAATTTACAACCGTGCTATTTGCTGTTCCTATAAGATGATGCCAATTACCGTCTAATCCTTCATTTGTTGATGCAGCTGCAATATTTTGCGTATACCCACTATCTCTGATATAAAATCCAAGGATGTTTGTATCAGTATATCCAAGCCCCCAAGACTCAGCTATCGATGTATATCCATATTTAGCAACAATTGCCTTAAACCAAACTCCTGTATCAGTTGTTTTCACCCACGCGCTTACTGTAATCGCATCCGTAATATCCAAACTCGCATCACTCCCCGCGTCAACATAATCATCCACCCCGTCAAAACTCATCGCTGAGCTGTATTTCCCAGTTGTCCAGGTCGGGCCGTTTTCGTCGCCGTAGTAGAGTTTGTAAGTATCTCCCGCTCCTACGGCGGTGGTGAGGGCGACGAAAGAAAGAGTGTCAGTGGTAGCGACAAAATCAGTGATTGTTGCCGTTTCGCCCTGGGGAGCTAAGCTATCCGTGGTGGTGACAATTTTTACCGTCCAGTCATTCCAATAATCATCCGCCTGCGTCAAAGCAGAGTCAACTAAAGTAGCCGTTGACCCCGAATCAACCGTCCCCGAAGTTGACCCCGCCGTCCTCGTCCCGTCATTATTATTCCAACTCCCGTCAAAAGCCGTCTGTCCGCTTCCTTCGTCAAACTTCCACTCCGCCACGGGTCCGCCTTTGTTATAATGATACCTCACTTCCTCCGCCAACAACGCGCGGTTATAGATACGGACAGAGTCAATGGAGCCGTTGAAATGTCTTACATTACTATATCCTGCAAAATTTCCAATATGTAAATCGAGCGAACCAAGCTTTATATCACCTGTTTGATTATCTGAATCTTCTTCCAATCCATTCACATATATTTTAATCAAGGAGCCATCATAAGTTCCAACTATGTGATAAAATTCATTTAAACTTTTTGCAGATGACCATACGGTAATCTGAGACGACAATATATTTCCAACTCTGAATGAAAAATTATTTGATTCATATTTTAAATCAGTACCGCTAAATGATGTAATATAAGATAGACCATATTCTGGAGATCCACCAACAGAATTTATACCTATCGGTTTCGCCCACGCTTCAATTGTAATCGCATTCGTAACATCTAGACTATCAGCATCCATTATATCAACATAATCATCCACCCCGTCAAACTTCAAACTCCCTCCATCTCCCGCTAAAGGGGAGGAATCCGTCGTCCAAGTCGGACCATTCGTTAAAGTCCCATCATTAGAATTATCAGAACTATCATACGCCGTTGTCCCCGCGCCTTCATCCATTCCCCAAGATCCCACCAATCCATAATCCACACACCCCGCCGGATCTTCGGAGCAGGTTTTCCCCGACGGACCAAGATGAGTTGCCACTCCGGCGTTGTAGTCAAGACGGATTTCATCGGCAGAACGAGCATAGTCATATATACGAACATCGTCAATGGAGCCGTTGAAAAATTGCGAACCATTTGTATGAGCACCTATCAATATATTATCAGCATTGGTATTAATTGAACCATTATCAATTCCACTATTATCTAATACTCCGTCAATATAAATAGCCCATACACTATTTCCAAATGTACCCACTATATGATGCCAATTATTATCAGTGATTGCTAATATACTAAATTTATTATTGTCTCCATCAAAACCCTCAATATTAAGATTAATTTTATTATCGGTCCATAATGCTAAAGAATAAGCACTGTATCTTTTGTCTATTATTCTTTGATAAGTTCCTAATGTTAATCCTCTTTTCACCCAAGCACTCACTGTAATCGCCTCCGTGATATCCAAACTACTATCATTCC